>JAQGHM010000141.1 GCA_028291615.1 Phycisphaerales bacterium
TGGCGTCGCGCGAGCTGATCCCTTTGCCGGTGATGAGGAGATCGATCAGGCCGGTCTCGATGGAGATCTCGGCGCAGGTTTTTCTGGATACGACGGCGGATTTGATCTTGGTGAGGTCGCCTTCAAGATACACGGGGAAGCGCAGGTAGAGCGCTTCGCAGACGACGAGGTCGAGGACGGCGTCGCCTAAAAACTCCATGCGCTCGTTGGAGACGAGGCGGGTATTGGCGATCGAGGCGTGGGTGAGCGACTCGGTTAAGAGGTCCGGGTTCTTGAACGTGTGCTGGAGAAGGTCTTCGGCTTTCTGGCGGGTTTCGGGGGTCACGCTGTAGGTTCCTGTGCCTGGAACGATGTGGCGCGTTACCGGGAAGATGATCGGTGCGGGCTTGCGAGCGTGGGGAAGAATTCAGGTTTCGGCGATCGCCCACCCTGACACAAAGCTCTTTCGCGCGACGGACGCGATCAGCGAAACGTGAATTTTTCAAGGCCGGCCAGCACAGAACCGTCACAACCGGACAAAGTACGCGCGGTCGTTCGAACAACTGCCACCGGCGACAAGCGACGACAGAAATCGCTCCGCGGGAAGAAATCGCCGGTCCACTCAAGCTATCGTTCGGAAATGCAAGTGTCAATTAGTTTTACGCTTTGTTCAGCTTGCGGGGCATTTGGGGCAACTCTACGATAGCACCGTCTGGGACTTTGGAAAGGTTGTGATGAAGTTGCGTCCTTCTCTACTGATTCGGCTGGTTCTTATGGCCGCCTCCGCCTTGCCCGCCATCGCGGAAAACGGGGCCGCTACGCCGCTTTTTGACCCGGCGCGGCACATGCGGGTGAGCGAGGTTCGAGAGGGGATGACGGGGTATGGATTGTCGGTCTTCAAGGGGACCACGATCGAGCGATTCGACGTCAAAGTGCTGTCGGTTTTGAAGAATTTCAATCCGAAATATGATGTGGTTTTAATTGATTGCAAAGGGGCCAACCTGGAGCATACCGGGGCAGTGGCGGGGATGAGCGGGTCGCCGATTTTTCTGAAAGATGAGCAGGGGCGAGAGCGGATGATCGGGGCGTTTGCGTATGGGTGGCCGATGGTGAAAGACCCGGTCGCGGGGGTGCAGCCGATCGAGTACATGCTGGGGATTGCGGAGTCGAAGGAGTTGGCGGGCGGGGCGGGCAAGGAGCATGCGAAGACTGAGGTGGAGAAGAAGGCGCGGTGGTCGATTGATGATTGCCGGATGAATCTTCGCGTGGGACGCGCGTCGCAAGCGACGCGGCTAAAAAGTTTCGCGGGGGATGGGGAGGCGCCTCGGTTGGTTCCTCTCGCAACACCGTTGATGACTGCGGGGATCTCGCCGCGGGTATTGGCGGAGTTTGCGCCGGCGTTTGCGGCGGTGGGGTTGGTTCCTCTACAGGGTGGGATTGGCGGGTCGGCGGTGGGTGGTGGGGAGGCGGCGAAGCTGGAGCCAGGGTCGGTATTGGGAGTGCCGCTGATTACCGGGGATGTAGAAATGACGGCGGTCGGCACTTGCACGGAAGTGCTGGGGGATCGAATCTGGGGGTTTGGGCATGCGTTTAACAATGAGGGGACGGTGTCGCTGCCGATGGGGAGCGGGCAGATCAGCGCCGTCATTGCGAACCTCAATTCGAGTTTCAAGCTTGGGTCGTTGACGAAGCTGCGCGGGACGCTGACGGCGGACCAGACGGTGGGGGTGGCAGGCCGGATCGGGGCGTCGCCGGCGATGGTGCCGATGGAAATCTCAATCGCTTATCCGGATGGGTCGAACAATCAGACGTATCACTTCAACGCGGCATCGCATCCGAAGCTGACGCCTTTGATCGCGGCGGCGGCGATCCAGGCGGTGTTGGGCGGGACGAAAGAATTGCCGCAATACAGCACGCTGGACTACGACCTGAACCTCGAGTTCGCCAATGGCCAGAGCGTGAAGATCAACAACCGCGCGGTGAACGTTCATGCGGCGGAGCTGTTCTTTGAGATCGGTACGCCGATCGTCGCGGCGTCGGACAATCCGTTTGGGCGCGTGCCGCTCAAGCGGTTGTCGGGAACGATCAAGGTGACGCCTGAAGCGCGGGACGCGAAGATCCTTTCGGTCAACCTGCCCAAGACGAAGTATCAACCGGGGGATATCGCCAAAGTGTTCGTGACGTATCGTCCGTTCCGGGGGGAAGAGGCGGTGCTGCCGGTGGAGTTTGAGATGCCGCGGGATTTGCCGGATGGGAATTACCAGCTTCTGGTCACGGATTGGGATACTTACCTTGAGCAGGAGCGGGTTTCGCAGCCGTTTCGGTTTACGGCGGAGTCGGCGGATGAAGTTTTTGCGGTTTTGAAGGACCTGTTCTCGGTGAAGCACAATGCGCTTTACCTGCGGCTGATGCGGCAGGCGGACGGCGTAGCGATCGGGCGCACCGCGATGCCCAAGCTGCCATCGTCGCGGCGGCAGGTGCTGCTGGGGGCGGGGCTGTCGAACACGACGCCGTTCATCAGCTCGAACGTGAAGATCGTGCCAACCGAGGTGGTGATGGATGGCTCGACGAACTTTGCGATCACCGTCGCCCGCGAAGCCAAAGTTGAAGGGGGCAGCGGCGTCGGCAAAGCACCCAAGCATGATACCAAGCCGCCTGTGGTCACGCCCAAGACTGAAGAAAAGCCCAAGCCGGGCAAACCGGACGCGCCGCCGATTGGCGCGGGGTCGGATGCCGAGCCCGCAAAGTAGCAGTTGCAGCAGAGCAGTCTCCGTTTTGTTGGAGTCGATATGCGTTGGTTGATCTCCTGTTTGACTTTCTCATTGATCGCAGCAGCGCCAGCGGCGCTGGCGGTGAACACGTCGCACTGGGTTCACACCAGCGAGGCGGATTTCAAGAAGGGGACGTCGCGCAATGTCGTGGCGACCAACCTGGGGGATCTGAAGCTTTCGCGCGCGATCAAGATGATTTTGGAGCAGGACCCGAAGGTGAGCGCGGTCTATTGCCTGGCGGAGGGGCCGGACGGCGCGGTGTACGCGGGCACGGGGCCGCATGGGGTGCTGCTGCGCGTGAAGGATGACAAGGTCACGCCGATTTACGAGCCCGAGGGCGTGGTGAACATCTTCGCGCTGCTGGTCGATCGGCAGGGGCGGCTTCTGATGGGGACGGGCGGGGAGAAGGGGCAGATCCTGCGGATCAATGATCCGGCGGCTAAAGAGATCAAGCCTGAGGAGATTTTTTCTGAGAAGGACGTGCAGTACGTCTGGGCGATTCAGCAGACGCCTGATGGGAACTTGTACGCGGGTACCGGCGCGAATGGGCAGATCTATGAGATTACGCCTGAGGGGGGCAAATCGGTTTTGCTGGATAGCGACGAGAACAACATCCTGTCGTTGATCTCGGACGGCAAAGAGATGCTGTACGCGGGGACCGATCCGAATGGGCTGGTGTATCGGATCAATCGCAAGACCAAGGAAGTGTTCGTGTTGTTTGATGCGCCGGAGAGCGAAGTGGGGGCGTTGGCGCTGGACGTGAAGGGGAACTTGTACGCGGGGACGGCGGAGGCGAGCGAGAAGCAGCCGGCGCCGCCGGGCGCGGAGGAGGGGGCGAAGGAGAAGGGCGGCCGGCCGGAGGGGACCGGCGGGGTGCCGATCCCGTCGCAGCCGCCGGAGAATCCGAAGCCGCCTGTTGTGCCGGATCCGAATCCGGGGGAGCCGAATCCGATTCCGAAGGGGGTTGGATTGGGGTTGCCGTTTGCTAAGGACCACGGGCAAGCGAGTACGCTTGCCCATGCCACCCCGCGGCCGCCGGTGTATTTGATGGTGAATGGCTGGGAGAAGATTTTGAAACTGGCGGATGATCCGGGGGAAGATCCGACTCAGCCGACGCCGCCGCCTGTGCCGCCTGTGCCGGGGCCGCCGGGAAAGAAGCCCAATCCCACCAAGCCGGGGCCGGTGAATGCCGCCAATCCGCAGCAGCCTGTGCCGCCTACGCCCGAGCCGATCGATTTTGGCAAGCCCAAGGCGGAGGGGAATGCGATTTACAAGATCGATACGGAAGGCTTCGTGCGCGAGATTTTCCGGCAGCCGGTGATGGTGATGACGATGATCGAGCGCAACGGCGTGCTGCTCGTCGGCACGGGGAGCGAGGGGTTGATCTACCAAGTTGATCCGGCGGCCGAGGAGACGGTGGTGCTGGCGAAGGTCGATCCGAAGCAGGTGCTGAGCATGCTGGCGACGAAGGACGGCCGCATTTTGCTGGGGATGGCGAACGTCGGCGGCATCGCGACGATGAGCAGCGGCTTTGCGACTGAAGGCGCGTTCACCAGCCCGGTGCTGGATGCGACGCAGATCAGCCGGTTTGGCAAGATTCACCTTCGCGGGACGCTGCCCAAGGAGACGTCGCTGACGATCGCGACGCGCAGCGGCAATCTTCAGGACCCGGAAAAGACCGGTTGGTCGAACTGGACGGATGAAATGCCGGCGGTTTCGTTCGTGCAGCCGAAGAGCCCGCCGGCGCGGTTCCTGCAATATCGACTTAGCTTTGGGATCAAGGGCGGTGGGAATGAATCGCCGGTGGTGGACGAGGTGGATGTGGCGTATCAATTGCCCAACCTGGCGCCGGTGATCAAATCGGTGAAGGTGGGGAATGGCGAGGCGAATAAGCTGAGCGCGATGTTGGCGGCGGGGGTGGAAGGGCTGACACCGGCCGGGACGGCGGGGAATGGGACACCCGCGAACAAGCCTAAGAACACGGTCGAGCCGATTACATGGGAGGCCGAGGATGCCAATGGCGATGCGCTGCAGTACAGCTTGTACTTTCGCAGCGGCAGCAAGGCGCCTTGGATCCTGCTGAAGGACAAGCTGACTGAAAACCACTTCGACTGGGATACGCGCGCCGTCGCCGATGGGCGTTACGAGATCAAGATCGTCGCGTCGGATGAGCTTGCGAACGTGCCGGGGCAGGGGCGGGTGGGATCGCGGGTGAGCGACCCGATCGTGGTGGACAATACACCGCCGGTCATTGGGGACATCAAGAGCGAGACCAAGGGGCCAACCGTGCACCTGACGGCGAGCCTGGTGGATCGGACGACGACGGTGGCGACATTTGAATATACGGTTGATTCGGGGGGTGACTGGCAAGCGGTGCTTCCTTCGGATAACATCTTCGACGGTCCCGAGGAAAAGGTCGATTTCACGATCTCCAAACTGTCGCCGGGTGCCCACCAGATCACGCTGCGGGCCGGCGACGCCAAAGGGAATCACGCCTACGAGACGGTGTTGGTTAACATCGAAGCTCAGGCTGGTAAATGAGTTAAGGAAACGCAGAGAAGGATCTGAGATGCATTATCCGCACAAGAAGAGCGCAGTGAAACGGGCCCGCAAGATCGGGTTCCGCGCCCGCATGAGCACCAAGGCCGGCCGCGATACGATCAACCGCAAGCGCCGCGCTGGGCGCAAGGTTCAGGTCGTTTAACGCGATCGATTTCCGAAAAAATATTCCAGATGGCGGATGGTGGGCGGAGCCCATTTTGCGCGAAGGCGGTAAAGTGCCGCACCAAGGCCTTCGCGCGCGCACGCCCGGCAGGGAAGCAGCATGGAATACGAAACCGAAGATTACAAGGTGCGGGACTTTGACGGGGTGACGGTCGTCCGGCTGAAGCACGCGAACCTGACGGGGCTGCTGGAAGTCAATCGGCTGGGGGACGAACTCAAGTCGCTGATCGACGGAGGCGTGCGCAAGATGGTGATCGACTTCAAGCATGTGGATCACTGTGGCAGCGCGGGGCTGGGGCTGCTTATAGCGCTTAACAAGAAGATGCAGGAATCAGGCGGCCGGATGGTGATCTCGCACCCGGAGAAGATCGAAGAACTGTTGCGCATCTCGAGGACGGCGTCGCTGTTTAAGCTGGCGGCGGATCCGAAGGTGGCCGTATTGATGTTTTGAGGGATTCGTTGAAGGCGTTACCTCTGGCTGAGGGCCACGACGAAGATCTGGTTGAAGCCGTCGATGGTTTTCACGTAGGCGATGTGCGCGCCGTCGGGTGAGAAGACACAGGCTTCGGGGCGGGGGAAGCGGTCGCCATTTTCTGGCGACGTGAGGCGATGCGTTGCGCCGGTCGTGACGTCCGTGATCGCGACGCTTCCGTTGAGCACGTGGGCGATCGAGCGGCCGTCGGGGCTCCAGGTAAATGCTGATGCGATCGACGTTGAATTGTGCGTGAGTTGCGTCATCTGGCCGCCAATAGGGGAGATGGTCCAAATCTGCACGACGCCTGCATCGTCTTTCATTAGGAAGGCGATTCGCGAGCCGTCGGGGGAGCTTCGGAGCCAGTGGCGCGGGGCGGAGAGGCCGGGGTGTTTTTGGTTGGCGGTGAAGGTTAGTCTTCGCTGCGTCGTTCCTTTTGGTGGGGCGGGCAATTGTGTGGTTGTGCCTTCGAGCGGGGCGTCGCCCGGGTTGGTCAGGTCCTCGGGGAGGTCGACGATGAAGACTTCCGAGATGGCCGCTCCCGATGCGGTGATCACCTCGCCTTGAAAGGCGATTGCTCGGCTGTCTGTTCCGACCCAACTGTCTTCGACGGCGCGGCGGATTTCATCCGATCCGGGGCGCGGGTGGGCCGTCGTTCGCGTGACCAATACTGAGAAGGCTTCGCCGTCGTGGTTGCGGGGATGATCTTTCTGCACCCGCACCGGCCTGCCGATGACGCTTACGCCTACGTTTCGCTGATCGGGATCTATTATGTAATTGTTGTAGGTGAAACTAACGTGATGGGCGTTGGCGGAGAAAACATGGACGTGGGTGCCGCCGCGGAGTGCGCCGAGGGTGAAAGGGGCGGTGAGGTCACGGGCATCGAGGTTGATGCGGCTGCCGTTCTGCACGATGACGCCCTGGCGGCGGTTGGGGCCGTAGTCCCAATCGGGCGTTGGGTTCTCGGGGCCGAGGATGAAGGCGATCGCATTGGTAGCGGGGTGATAGGTCGCTACGCCGCATTTTGCTCCGTGCTGCGCGCGGTAGAGCACCTGCACTTCGCCGGTCTCGACGTTGACCTGCTCGATGCGATCGCCATCGAAGGTTGAGCCGGCGGGGTCGGAGCGCACGTCGTAGACAATCCACTGGCCGTCCGGCGACCAGACGGCGGTGTTAGTAAGGACGTGGCCGTGTCGGGCTGTGGTGAGTTGTTTTTCCACGAGATCATTCATCGGCCCGCGGCGCACCCGGCGGCGGCTGCGAGCCCGAGCGCGATCCAGCATTTACATCGCGCCAGCGCCATCGATCACCTGTTTGACCGCCTCGGCCAGGGTGCCCAACGCGATGGCCGAGGATTTGGAGAGACGCCGGAGTTTCATGGCGATCGACGGGTGGCGGAACATCTCGGAGACGACCTCGTTGACGCGCACCGCGCCGTAGGGGTCGACGAATTTCAGCACCGCCGGGTCGATGGCCTCGTCGGCGGAATCGCTGATCGAGCGAATGCCGAGGAAGGGGATGCTGTACGCCACGGCGGCCGCCCGCACCTGCGCATTCTCCATCTCCACGACCGCTGCGCCGGTGCGTGTGAAGAGGTCGGCCTTTTCCGCCGGCGACGTCACCGGCCCATCAACGGTGTGAAAGCCAACGCGATCGTACTGCAATCGACTGGCCCGCCAGGTCGTCCGCGAATCGATGACGACGTCGCCGACGACCAATTTGGGATCGAGGCCCCCTGCCAGGCCGGCCATGATGATGCCGGCGTAGGGTTGGCCGGACAAATCGGGCATGCGAATGGCCCCCATGCCGACGACGCGAAGCACAGCGGGCATGCGGGCGGGCAGTTCGACCGGGCCTGCCCCGCGCGGGGCGCGCAGGCGGAATTGCCGGGCGATGGCGTCAGCTTCCATGCGGATGGCGGTCAGGATGAGGATTCGTTTCTGCACGGTGGGCGGCGAGTCTACCCGTTTCGCAGAATGAATACCGCGCTGTCACGCCAACAGTTCCGCGCGAGCTTGAGCCGCTTGGTTGGGCTTGGGTGCGGTTACGCGGGTGAAGCAACTCTCAGATTCCCCGTCACGGTCGCGCCTTTGCGAGACCCGAGGATCCGCGAATGGATGATCTTAATGACGTACGCGGGTTGCTATGCGGACGGCTTACTCGCCGCTTCTTCTTCCTTAACGCGCTGGATGGTTTTCCAGAGGGCGTCCAGAAGCGGCTCGATATTTTTTCTGGTGGCGGCGGAGATGGGGAAGATCTTCTTGCCGGGGAGCTCGCTCTTGAGTTTGTCCAGCGCTTCAGTGTCGTCTTCGGTGACGAGATCGATCTTGTTGGCGGCGATGAACTCTTCCTTGGTGGCCAGGGCGGGGCTGAAAGCTTCGAGCTCGGCGCGGATGGTGCGGTAGTTGGCGGCAGGATCGGAGCCGTCGGGGGGGTAGAGGTCCAACAGGTGCACGATAATCTTCGTCCGCTCAATGTGGCGGAGGAAGTCGTGGCCAAGGCCTGCGCCCTCATGGGCGCCTTCGATGAGGCCGGGGATGTCGGCGACGACCATTCGCCGGTCGCCGGAGAGAACCGCAATCCCCAATTCCGGGTTCAGCGTCGTAAACGGGTAGGGCGCGATCTTCGGCCGCGCCGCCGACACCACGCTCAGCAGCGTGCTCTTCCCCGCATTGGGCATCCCCACGAGCCCGACATCCGCGATCAGTTTCAGTTCCAGCTTGAGGTGCCGCTCCTGTCCCAACGTCCCTGGCTCGGCATATCGCGGCGTCTGGTTCGTGGCTGAACGAAAGTGCCAGTTCCCCAGCCCTCCCCTGCCCCCCTTGGCGATCGTCACCTCGCGCCCGGGTTCGTTGAGGTCCGCCAGCAGGATCATGCCGTGATCGGTGTCGTAGATCAGCGTGCCGATCGGCACGGGCACGACCAGGTCCTCGCCGTTGTGCCCCGCCATCTTCTTCCCCTTGCCATCCTCCCCGCGCGGCGCTTTCCAGTGGTGTCGGCCGGCGAAATCCATCAGCGTGTTCTTCGTCGGATCCGCCACAAAGCGCACCGTCCCCCCGTTGCCGCCATCCCCCCCGTCGGGGCCGCCCTTGGGAATGTACTTCTCACGACGGAAGGAGACGCAGCCGTTCCCGCCGTCGCCGGCCTTCACGTAGATTTCTGCTTCATCGACAAACATGATTTAACTTCCGCGAGGACGACTAAAAGGGGGAAAAGACAAGAAGCGACGCAGGGGATGCGGGTGCAATCCCTCCGTCGCTTCGTCGTTCTGTCGTCGAATCAACCGCCTTAAGCCGTCGTCGTCGCCGGCGCTGCCGCCTCGGTGCGGATATGGACCTTGCGGCCTTGGAATTCGACGGTTCCAGCCTTGAGGGCGAAAAGCGTGTAATCCCTGCCCTGGCCAACGTTAAAGCCGGCATGAAACTTCGTTCCGCATTGACGGATGATGACCGAACCCGCGGGGACGACCTCGCCCCCGTAAGCCTTCACACCCCGGTACTGCGGATTGGAATCGCGGCCGTTACTGGAGGAACCGGCGCCTTTCTTATGTGCCATAAATCACCTTCATTAGCGTAAAGATAAACCATCCCGCCTTTTGCGCGGGGGGAGGAATCTATCGAAAACTGGATGCGGTTGCAAGCGGTCCGAACGGGAACTTACCGCATGACCCACGCTTCGCCCTTTTTGATCACCTTATCCCGCCCCTGGTAAAACTCGTCGCCCGGCACCTGAATATCCAATTGCAGGGTTTTGCGGAGGATGTTGCCCGCCTCTTCCGGCTTGGTCTTGACCCAGTCGGCCTTGCTCAATGGCGTTTCCTGACCGTCCTTGAACCAGACGGCTTCGCCCGAAAGGCCGGTGACGAAGATAGTGAAGCTCCCCATGCGTTCGAGCGGCTCAGGCCAGATCGCGACGCTGTCGCGCGCCTGATCGGCGCCGGCGAGGATTCGTCCGGAGACCTTGGCCAGCGGCTCCATCAGCTTCTTGCCTTCGCGCATCTTGATGGCGTCAAAGACTTGCGTCGGAATGTTCTGGTCGGAGCGGTGGACGTTCCCTTTGTCGTCAACGAGCTCAATGATCGGGAGGAACTGCTGCTCATCGTTGGTGTTGTTGGTCACCGTGAACGGCATGTACCAATACGCCTTCGGGGCGTCCGAGCCGGGCACGCGAACGGTGATGCGGCTGGGGGTCGCGTGTTGAAAATCGAGTTCCCAGGCGATCTTGTTGACGCTCGGTTTCGGGTAGGCCCGCGCCTGCGGGATGTTGGTCAGGAGGAACAGTGCAACGGCCAGCGCGACGTACGGCAGGAGTCGTTTCATAGGTGTGAATCTCCGCGGCAGGAACTCGCGGCAGACGCAGCCAAAAACTTGGGGATTTGGCCGATGCTGCGCGTTGGGTTATTCTGTCGGGGCGTGGGATTGCTGTCAAATCTTCTCGGTTTTAAGGACGGTGGCCGCGCCGACGACGGCAGCAGTGGCGCTCCCTTTATCATACGTCCCGCCGCCCCCGAAGATCTCGAGCCCGCCCTGCGGCTGATCCTCTCCCCCGCCGGTTCCACCGCCGACGCGCGATCCATCCAGGACTTCATTAACTTCGGCAGGGATCGCGGCATCGACCTTGGCGGGCTCCACGTCGCGTTGCGCTCGGGCAAGATCGTCTCAGGCATGCTCCCGGTCGTCAGCCCGGGGCGCACGATGCTCATCCTCTGCCCGCCCGGCACCCAATCCAAAGCCACCGACGCGGCGACCGCGCAACTGCTCGCCCCCGTCTGCCGGCACGGCGCGGCGCAAGGCATCGAACTCGCCCAGACCCTGATTGACCCCCAGGACACGGCGCTTGAAACCATCTTCACCGACGGCGGCTTTGCCAGAATGGCGGAGTTGCACTATCTCCAGGGACAACCCCCTGCTGGCATTGCCCTCCCCGACTTGCCTCCAGGAATGGCCTGGACCGCCTACTCCGCCGAGACTCACAACCTCTTCGGGCGCAACATTCTTGACTCCTATCAAAGCAGCTTGGATTGCCCTGCCCTCAATGGCCGGCGCGACATCGACGACATCATTGCCGGTCATCAGGCCAGCGGCAGCTTCGATCCAAAGCTCTGGTTCCTCCTCCGCGAAGGCGACACCCCGCTGGGCGTCCTCCTCTTAAGCGAAAGCCTCCGCAGCGACTCGATCGAACTGGTGTACTTAGGCCTCACTCCCGCCGCGCGCGGCCGCAAGTTGGGCGAACTGATGATGAGGCAAGCCTACGCCACCGTCAGCGCCCGCAACCAACCCCGCCTCTGCCTGGCCGTCGATTCACAGAACACGCCCGCCCTCAAACTCTATTACCGCCACGGCATGCACCGAATTGCGAGCAAGCTCGCTCTCTTGCGCGATCTGCGGAAAAATGCCTGATTTTACTGTGATTCTCGATGATCGACCGATAACATGCGAACAGCCGATCAGTTCTGCACACGCCGTCCACAAGACCGATAACCTTGTGGAGGAGTTGTGAAGAAAATTTCTTTTAACCCAGAGAACGCAATCGCTACCGGTGTTTGCGTCATTGTGAACGGAAAATCCGATAAATTCGCGCTTGCCAGTATAGATCGGCCCGGCTAATTTCTCCCCTGTTGGATTCAGGGACGATTAGGGGTGTTCGAGGAATGAGCTAAGACGACGCGAGCTATGGGCTACACAAGGGGTCGCGGGAATGACGCAAGGTCGCCCGCGCGGAAGGTTTCTCGATAATGCATCTCTCGGATCGCAGGACGCGATCAATCACGGATGAACTAGTATTGTGGCAGGACGCCCGACTCCGCCAGGGAAAGTGCTGACGGTGTGATCGATGCAAATCGGTCATGCCGTTAAAAGGCGGAGGTGTTTTCGGGGCGCGTTGGCCTTCGGAGAGGCTATTGCGTCGCGAGCAGGGAACGGGATGGACGGCGTTTTTTTTCGGACGTCGCCTATGGGCGCCTAGTTCAAGGAGATCGCTAGTGAGCTGTATCAGCGCACACGATCCTCAGCTTGTGCGATTGGCCGACGCAATCGCGAGCCGGGTAGGACAGCAACGTTTTCATGTCTGGTTTAACAATTCCACACGACTGGATTTGAAGCATGACGGCCTGGAGATCGCCGTCCCCAATGACTTCATCAGCGAGTGGATCGGCACCCATTTTGCCAAACCGATTCAGGAGGCGGCCCACGAGATATTGGGTTGCCCGCTGGCGGTGCGGTTCAACGTGATGCCGCAACTCTTTGAGGTCGATGCATCGGCGGAGGCGACACCCAAAGATCAGGGTCAGGCGAAAGCGATTCGCGGCCCAATCGGGTTCGTCGCGCCGATCGTCGGGGCAAATGTCCCGGCGAAGGCGGTGATGCAAAACGTGCGGGCCACCAGTGGCGGTGGCGGCGCGGGGCGGTCGGGCGTTGGCACGATTGCGCCGCCCGCGTCAGTTCCGGCGATGCCGGCCCTCCCCAAGCCGCGGCTTCGACATGACCTCAATAGCTTCGTGGTCGGCGCGTCGAACCAGCTCGCCTACAACGCGGCGACCTACGTCGCGGAGTTTCCCGGCGTGCAGTACAACCCGCTCTTCATTCACGGCAATTGCGGCCTGGGCAAGACCCACCTGCTGCAAGGGCTGTGCAAGAAGTTCATCGAGCATCACCCGACCAAGCGGTGGGCATACATGACGGGCGAGGAGTTCACCAATGAATTCCTGACCTGCATGCGTCAGAACAAGCTCGACATATTCCGTCGCAAGATGCGGGACCTGGATCTGCTGGTGATCGATGACGTGCACTTCCTGGGCGGAAAGAAGGCGACGCAGGAAGAATTCCTGCACACGTTCAATGCGATCGAGGCGATGGGCCGGCAGGTGGTGCTGGTCAGCGACGAGCACCCGAAGATGATCGAAGAATTCGGCGAGTCGCTGATCAATCGGTTTGTCAGCGGCATGGTCGTGCGGGTCGATCCGCCGAACTTTGCGACGCGGTGTGAAATCCTGCGGAGCCTGGCGCTGCGAACGAGCCTGACGGTTTCGGAAGAAGTCGTCGGCTGGATCGCTCGGCGCGTGACGCAGAACGTTCGCGAGCTGGAAGGCGCGCTGAATCGCATCGCGGCGCACGTGAAGCTGACGGGCCGGCCGGCCAATGCCGAACTGGCGCAGGAAGCGCTGGGCGATTTGGATCGGCAACTGGTGGCGCCGGTGAAGCCTGAGAACATCATGCAGGCGGTGTGCAATTACTTCAGCCTGGATCAGAAGGATTTGATGTCGGGCCGGCGTCAGCGGACGATCAGCCTGGCGCGGAGCGTGGCGATGTTCCTGGTGCGCAAGACCGCCAAGCTCAGTTTTCCGGAGATCGGGATTCGGATGGGTAAGCGGAATCACAGCACGGTGATCAGCGCTTGCCGGCGAATCGAGCGAGCGGTGCTTAAGAATGAACCGCTGATCTGGACTTCAAGTGTTGGAGACCGGACCGAAGAGGCGGCGGAGCTGATTCAGCGGCTGGAGGAGCATAGCCGGGCGCTGAATTAAGTCTTGCTGATTTAAGAAAACGGACGCGGCGTCGGGAAGAATGCTTCCCG
>JAQGHM010000167.1 GCA_028291615.1 Phycisphaerales bacterium
CAGCGCCGGGCGTCCATTCAACTGCTTTCCACCCCCACCGATCTCCTCCCCGCCGCCCGCGTAATTCAGCAAGCGATCCAGGACCACACCTCCCTCCACTACCCCATCGTCGCCGCCGGGCCGGATGACGGCGTCGCGATCGACCTCCTCATCTCCAGCCAGATGCCCCATTTGCAGGGTTATGAAATCGAGATCGAGCCGCACGGCATCCACATCACCGGGGCGTCGCCCGAAGGCGCCTTCTATGCCGCCCAGACCCTCGCGCAGATCCTCCGCCAGCACGCCGATTCACCTCTGCCCTGTCTCCAGATCGAAGACCGCCCCGATTTCCGCGCCCGCGGCGTCATGCTCGACGTCTCCCGCGACAAAGTCCCCACCATGGCAACCCTCTTCGCCCTGGTGGACCAGTTCGCCGCGCTCAAGATCAACCAGCTCCAGCTCTACACCGAGCACACCTTCGCCTACCGCAGCCACCCCGACGTCTGGGCTCAAGCCAGCCCTCTCACCGGCCAGGAGATCCTCGAGCTCGATCAATACTGCCGCGAGCGCTTCATCGAGCTGGTCCCCAACCAGAACTCCTTTGGCCACATGGAACGCTGGCTTAAACTCCCCGCCTACATCGACTTGGCCGAATGCCCTGATGGCTTCACCTTCCCTTGGGGCTTCCGCCACCCCACCGGCTTCACCTTAAACCCTCTCGACCCCCGCTCCATCGCGCTAGTCGAGGAGCTATACGATGAGCTTCTGCCGCATTTTACATCACCCCTCTTCAACGTCGGCTGCGACGAAACCTTCGACCTCGGATTAGGAAAGTCCAAATCCGAATGCGACCGTCTGGGCAAGGGCAGGGTCTACCTGGATTTCCTGAAGAAGATCCACGGCCAACTTCAGAACCATCAGAAGATTATGATGTTCTGGGGTGACATCATCCTCCATCACCCCGAATTGATCCCCGATCTTCCCCGCGATGTCGTTGCCCTCGAATGGGGGTACGAAGCGGGCCATCCGTTTGACGAGCATCTGGTCAAATTCGACCAGGCTGGCATTCCGTTTTTCGTCTGTCCGGGCACGTCGTCGTGGTGCTCGATCACCGGCCGGACCAACAACGCGCTGGCCAACCTAAAGGAGGCCGCACAATCCGGGGTGCAGCACAATGCCGCCGGTTACCTCATCACCGACTGGGGCGATTGGGGCCACCACCAACCGCTGCCGGTCAGCTATCTAGGCTACGCCGCCGGGGCTGCATATTCCTGGTCGTTTCAAGCGAATCAGAATCTCGACGTGCCCGCTGCTTTGGATGCCCACGTCTTCTTGGATCGCGCAAAGATCATGGGCCGACTCGCCGCCGACCTTGGCAATGTCTATCAGGTCTGCAAAACACCGCTCGCCAATGGCAGCCGCCTGTTTTGGGCCCTTCTAGGCGGCGCGGAGCGCAAAAACCTCTACGAAAGCGTCATGGCCGACGAATACACGCGCGGCGAACAGGCGATCGCCCCGATTCTCGCCCGCCTTGCGACCGCCCGCATGGCCTGCCCAGACGCTGCCCTGATCGCCGACGAATTCAACTTCGCCGGCGAGCTATTAGCGCACGCCTGCCGGCGCGGACGGTTCCTGCTCGATCGCCGCCCGCAACACGCTGGCGATCTCAAATCTGACATGAGACGGCTCGCCGGCGAGCACCGCCGCCTCTGGCTCGCCCGCAACCGCCCCGGCGGTCTGTCCGACAGCGCCGCCCGGTTGGATAAAACGGTGGTGGATTACCAATAATGCGGAATTCCCTTTCCATGAATGCCCGGCAGCACGTAATATGCGAATAAGCAAGTCACATCGGCTTCCCCACGGTCGCCGTTTTCAGAGGATCTCAATCATGCCCTCAATCATCTCGCGCCGTTATCGCCTTGGATTTACGCTCGTGGAACTCCTGGTCGTAATCGGGATTATCGCGCTGCTCATCGCGATCCTGTTGCCCGCCCTTGGCCGCGCACGCCAACAGGGACAGCGCGTCCAGTGCATGAGCAACATGCGGCAGATCGGTCTGGCGACGGTGATGTATACCAACGACAACAAGGGATGGTTCCCACGTTCCGCCGCGGGGGGCACGCCGCCGGCTTATGCTGATGTTTACGATGATTGGGTCTACTGGCAGCCGGGACGCGATCCCAACCTAAGCCCGCTGGTCAAGTATCTCGGCGATAAAGTGTTCAATCCCAACCTCTTCATTTGCCCGACGGACAACGTCGTCAATCACGCGAACGGCTACCCGTACAGCTACACGATGAACGAACTCATGGGCGGGTTGCAACCCGTGCTGGTAAGCGACCTGCACTTCCGGATCAAAATCACTCAGGTCAAGCGCGCCGCAGAAAAGATCCTGTTCATCGACGAGAGCAGCCAGACGATCGATGACGGTTGCTGGGCGCCCCATCACGCGACCAACGACGGGGTCACGCTGAATCCCGGCGGTGCAAACCTGCTCGCCAACCGCCACGACAAAGCCTCTGAACAAAGTACCAACCCCAGCGCCGGCAACGGCAACGCCGCCTTCGTTGACGGGCACGTCGAGTTCACGGATCGGAATAAATCGATCCTGCAAGTGAACTGGGACCCCGCCAAATGACATGACTGCCGTCATGCCGTCCCGATTTCGCGCAAGAATTGCTTTACAATTTAGCAAGACGCGGTATCACATCATCAACCGGAGCCGTCTCGCGCGGATTAGCGCTCGTTGACGGCGTTCCGGGTCTGACATCTTGACGAAAGACGCGGCCTGCCAACCGGCTGCGAATTGGATTCTTTCTCGTAGCGCACAGGGAGGTGCGACATGTTCCATAACTTCACCCACCGTCCGTCCATTCGTTTCTCACTGATCGCCGCCGCCGCTTCGCTGGCCATTTCCGCCATGCCGGCGTCGGTTTACGCGCAGGTCCCCGAGGATCCAGCGCTCAAGGAAGTTGAGAACTCCAAGTTCTCCACGTCCGGCGTGATCATGTCCAACGCCGTCTTCGTCCGCTGCGGACCGGGCGACAACTACTACCCAACCCTCAAGCTCGACAAGGGCGCCAAGGTCAAGGTGGTGGGCGCGAAGTTCGATTGGCTCAAGGTCGTCCCGCCGGACGGATCGTTCTGCTACGTCGCCCGCCTGTACGTCGACCGTCATGGGGACGGAAGCGTCGGCCGGGTGAACAAGGACTCGATCAACGTCCGCGCCGGCTCGGCGCTGTCGGCGCTCAAGATCGGCATCCTGTGTGAACTGAACCAGGGTGAAGACGTCGAGATCCTTGGCGAGGAACAGGAATATTTTAAGATCAAACCGCCGGCGCGCGCTTACCTGTACATCAACAAGAAGTTCGTCGAGCCCGATCCGGACGCCAAGCCGGTCGTGCAGGTCGCGAGCGCCGATACCAAGGTCAATCCGCCGGCCGTCCCCGACGCTGCCAACAGCAAGCCGCCCGAGGCGCCGACCAAGCCCGAAGCCCCAGCCAACCCCGACTTCGCCCCCGCAAAACCGACGATTCCCGAGGACGCTAAGACTACGGACGTTCCCCCGACCGCACCGCTCGTCGGCGACATGCCCAAGCCCGAGGTGAAGCCCGAGGTCAAACCGGTTGACATCAAGCCCGCCGACACCGGAACCCCCGCGCCCCTTGTCGAGCCCGACGCCGCCCCCAAGGGTGACGGCCCGCGATTCGACGTGCCCAAGCCGGTGGTAAAGCCCGAAGCGCCGGTCAAGCCCGCGCCGCCGAAGATCGACGTTTCCACTCCCGAGCTTGCCGAGGCCGCCTATGACAAGGCCGAGACGCAGTTCATGGCCAGCCGTACGCAGGCGCTCGACCAGCAGCCGCTGGAGGCGCTCGTGCAGCAGTTCGAGGCGATTTCGCAGAGCGATGCGCTGCCCGAATCGTTGCGTCGCCTGGCCGATTCGCGCCTGGCGACCGTCAAGCTGCGTGCCGCCGCCCAGGCCGACCTGATCAAGGCCCGCCAATCGCAGAGTGAACTCAAGCAGAAGCAGTTGGCCCTCGAGGCCGAACAGCAGGAACTCCAGAAGCGCATCGCCGAAACCACCGTGAAGGTGTACACCGCCGTCGGCACGCTTCAGCCCTCAAGCCTGCAACAAGGCCAGGGAACGCTCTTCCGCATCACTGATCCCGCCACTGGCCGCACCGTCTGCTACCTGCGCAGCAACGACGCCAAGACGGTCACGCTGATCGGGCAGTTCGTCGGCGTCAAAGGGGCACTCCAGGAAGAGGCCCGCCTGGGCGCTCGCGTCATCACCCCGACCGAGGTCACGGCCTGTGACCCGGGCAAAGTGCACCAGACGATCACCGCCCGGATCATCCCGCCCAGCCTGATGCCGCATGAACCGGCCCAAGCAACGACCGATCCGCAGCCGCAGCAGTAAGCGTTTTAGAAAATGTCCGAGGCCCGCGGAATCAAGCGTTCCGCGGGCCTTTACGTTATCGGCGGGGCATAAATTTGACCTGCGGACGCATCAAACCGATATGGTAGATGCGCATGACGTCGATCAACCCATTCTCGGGCTACGTCGCCCAAAGCTCGCAAGTCGAGCGCAGCCAGGCTGCCGACAAGTCCCGCGAGGTCAGGCGCACGCAGGCCCTCTCAAACGACGTCGCCCGCCGCGACGATGAGTTGGAGCACCAGGTCGAAAGCGCCGACGCGATCGTTTCCATCCACGACGAAGAGCACCCGCAGCAACAGCAACAACCGCGCAAGGATCAGTCGAAGCCCGAAGAGGACGATGTCGACGAGACGCCACACCTCGACGTCACTGCCTGATCTAATAAACCGTCATCCTGAGGTACTCCGAAGGATCTCGCTGGCAGTCAAAGTCATTCTACTTTCAATCAGATCTTCGGTCGCTGAACTCCCTTCAGGATGACGACGTGCGCGGAATCACCCCCGCGTGAAGTGATACAAAAACACCCCCGCCGCCACCGCCACATTTAACGAATCCGTCCCCAGCTTCATCGGGATCGTCACCCGCCGATCGCAAAGCCCCTCCAAGTCCGCCCCCAACCCCTGCGCCTCATTCCCCAGGAGCAGCCCCATTCGCAGAGGCCGCGCCACGTCTTCAAGACGTTCGGCATCCTCCGCCAAAACGCTGCCAATCATCTCCACGCCAAATTCCCCGCGCAGCCGCCGCAGGTCCCGCGCCAGGTCATCGCAGCGCACGATCGGTAGCACGAACGCCGCCCCCATGGAAACGCGCACGCTCTGCCGGAAAAACGGATCGCAGCAGCGTTCGCCCAGGATCATCGCATCAACGCCAAACGCCGCCGCGATGCGAATGATGGCGCCGAGGTTGTCGGTCTTTTCGATCTCCGGACAGATGAGAAGCGTCAAGCGTTCGCCCGCCGCGCCCGTCATCACGTCATCGATCGTCGGACTCGGCCCACGGATGCCAACCGCCATCACTCCGGCGTGGAACTTGAAGCCGAGCACCTGATTAACCACATCCGCGGACGCAGAGTAAACGGGAATGTGCTCGGGCACGAGCGGCGCGATCTCCGCGACGCGGCGATCGGCCAGCAGCACCGATTCGGTCATCATGCGGCTGGCGATGAGTCGTTTGACGAGGTTTTCGCCCTCGGCAATGAAACGGTCGCCGTCACGCGCGAGATCGCGCTCCTTGAGATTGCGATAAGGAGCCAGCCGCGGGTCGTCGAGGGAATTGATGGAGATCACCGGCATCGATCGGTTATAATCGCATGTCGAAGGGAAAAGGTGAACGCGATAGAACTGTCACCGCCCGCGAAATTCCGCAATCATCATCTCCAGGAGAACCTATGAACCGCGCCTCATTTCTAACGACCCTCCTCGCCCTCACCCTTTCCGCAACCCTCGCCAGCGCCGCCTCAAACACCCCAAACCAGGCCATCGGCTTTTTCGGCACGATCACCGGCACCGTGAAATCCGCCCGTTCCGACGGCGCCTCCTTCGTCTTGACCGTCGACAAGGCCGACCCCGACGAGAAGCAAAGTGCGATCAAGGACGGCGGCCCGATGGTTGGCAAGGAGATTACGCTCGGCACCCGCATGCCCCGCGACACCGCCGGCACCCCTCATCCCAGCGCTGAGGACGTCGCCTACATCAAGACCCTCAAGCCTGGCGCGAAGGTCATCGTCAAAGTCTTCGCCGTCCGCGCGGACCCCACAGTACTCCGCCTCCGCGCCCCGGGCGAAAGCGCCGATGCCGCCGCCCCATCGAAAGAAAAGCCAAAGGATGCGAAGTAATCCCCGCGGCCCCCGCCACGTCCTTTATTTCGATCCAAACGCAATCGCCTGATGCCCGATGTCTTTGCGATAGTGCATGCCGTCAAAGTGGATCAGATCCATCGCCTGATACGCACGCTTCTGGGCATCCGCGATCGTGTGGCCTAAGGCCGTGACAGCAAGGACGCGGCCGCCGTCGGTGACGATCTCCTTCCCCTGCTGTTTCGTCCCCGCCTGAAACACCTTTACGTTCGGCAGCGCGTCGGCCTGGTCGATGCCGCTGATCGGCAGGCCGCTGGGATATTTGCCGGGATATCCCTTGCTCGTCGCCACGACCGCCAGCGCGGGGCGCGGGTCCCACTTCAGGTTCACCTTATCGAGTTTACCGTCGGCGACCGCGAGCATCACCTCCAGCAGGTCGCTTTGCAGCCGCATCATCAGCGGCTGCGTCTCCGGATCGCCGAAGCGGCAGTTGAACTCCAGCACCCGAGGGCCGTTGGGCGTCAGCATCAGGCCCGCGTAAAGGATGCCCCGGTATTCGATGTCATCGCGGATCAAACCGTCCACCACCGGCACGAGGATCTGCCGCTCGACGTCGCGGAGCAGCGATTCAGTGATGACAGGCGTAGGCGAATAAGCGCCCATCCCGCCGGTCATCGGGCCGGTGTCGCCATCATCGATCGGCTTGTGGTCTTGCGCGCTCTCCATCACGTAAATATTCTTGCGATCGATGAACGCCAAGATCGAGCACTCCGGCCCGTTCATCTTCTCTTCAATCACCACCCGCGCCCCAGCGTCGCCAAAGGCCTTGTCGCGCATGATGCTGTGAATCGCCGCGACGGCCTCTTCAACCCGATAGCAGACGCTGACGCCCTTCCCCTTCGCCAGGCCCGCGGCCTTCACCACGATCGGCGCGCCGCGCATGCGGACGAATTCCTCCGCCGCCCCCGCGTCGGTAAAGCTCCGCGCCTCGGCGGTCGGAACCGCCTGCTGTCGCATGATCTCCTTGGCGAACCACTTGTCCCCCTCGATCTGCGCCGCCGCCTTGCTGGGGCCAAATACCTTCACCCCCGCCGCCTGCAGCCGATCGGTCAGCCCCGCCGCCAGCGGATCCTCCGGACCGATCACGACGAAGCCGATCCCGTTCTCCTTGACGAACTTCAGGAGCTTATCGAACTCCATCACGCCGATGGGGATATTGTCCGCCACCTGCGCAGTGCCGGGGTTCCCGGGCGCGGCGTAAAGGGCCGTAACCCGAGGAGAAGAAGCGAGTTTCCAGGCCAGCGCGTGTTCGCGGCCGCCATTGCCAACGAGAAGGACTTTCATAGGGGGCCGCAGTGTAGTGAGACTGCGACCGAGCGACAAGCGCGACCAATCAAACGCGATAGATGGCGGCGAGCAGCGTGTCGTCTTCCGCTGGCCCTCGGCGGTGACTGGTGATCTGATGCAAAAGCGATTGCGGCCAGCGATCGGGATGTGAGCCAAGTTGTTGAAGACGCTCGTGCAGGCCGCCGATCGTAATCATCTCACCGGCGAGATCCCGCGCCTCCGTCGCGCCGTCGGTATACGCAAGCAGCGCATCGCCGGGATGGAAGGGGGTGCTCTGGCAAGCCGGGCAATAGTCCGGGCCGTCGACGACGCCCAGCAGATATGTATCAGGTTCGAGCCGAACGATTGTTCCGTCCGATCTGCGCAGGAAGGCCGGCGGATGCCCGCCGTTGGCGTGCTGAAGCGTCCCCGTGCGCGTGTCGAAGCGCAGGCAAAGCGCCGTGGCGAAGACCGCGTTGCGCGCCATCGTCAGGCGGACGTAACGGTTGAGCGCAACCAGCACCTGATCCGGCGACGCATCGGAGTTCTCGGCGAAGAGGCGCTGGATCTCCCCGATCACGCGGTTAGCCATCAGCGCCGCACCAAAGCCGTGGCCATTGACGTCCACCAGCAGCACCGAGAGCACCGGTGCGACGGGGTCGTCGGCCGGGTGGACGAAGAGGATGTCACCGCCGATCTGCCGCATCGGCTCGTAAACGTATGCCAGCCGCACCGGGCCAGTGGTGAGCAGGTTCTGCGCGGGGAGCGACGATTCGTGAACCCGCCGCGCCCCGGCCAGCTCAACCTGCAGCTTCCGGTAGCCGGTGCTTTCGTAGGTCAACCGAAATCGCTTGCGAAATCGGCTGAACCGCCACCAGCAAATCAGCAGGCCGGGCACAACGGAAAGGAATGAGATTCCCAGGCAAAACAGCGCCAGCAAGCGCTGGTCAGTCCTATGAATCGTGAAAAGCAGGTCGGCGAGTACAACCGCCGCGTTCACCAGGACGATCACCGCCGCCGGCACGAGCGCTTCGCGAACGGTCCACGGGATAAATACGCACGCGATGAAAAAGAAAAGGAAAATCCCCGTCGGCGACATGACTGCCCAAGCCAGCCCGCTTGGGCTCGACGCGTCCATGAAATCCCAACTCGTCCGATCGAGGCTGATGTTCGCCCGGCTGAACAGGATCGACAACGACGGCAGGATCGCGGTGATGTAAAGCCCAAGCTTGAGCAGCGCCGCCAAGTTAGGCCGTGCCCGAATGGCGTAAACCAGCGCCGCCAGATATCCGCCGAGCTGGATGCAGACGTTGAGGATTTCCAGCGATTGCGCGATTCGCGGCGCCGCATCCCGCCCGAAGGTGAGAAAGAAGGAGAGCTCGATCAGGATATTGATGGCGCAGAGCCAGATGAAGCGCTTTCGAAGCCATCGCATGCGTTCCGAAAGCAGCTCGAGGTCGTACTCGGTCGGCTGGGCCGGAGGCAGGTAGTCCAGGATCGCCTGCGAGGGAGTCGTCATAAGCGTATTTTCGCGTGCGCCAACCGTCACCTACTTGATGCCGATCATCATGATGAACACGTTGTTCGCCGATTCCAGCCCCTCCCAGTACAGGCACATCTCGCGCTCCTCGCCCGTCGGCGTATGCCCCGCCGCCTTCAGCGCAGGGATCAGCTTCTGATACGCCTGCCCCTGCTGATCCACCGGCCCCGTATAGAGGATCGTCGCACAATGAAACGCCTCGGTCTTGCGCACCTTGCAATCGCCGATCGCCTGCGTGTCGTCGGCGACGATAATCCCAAATTCCAACTTGAACGACTTCTGCGGGTCGTAGTGCGGCGCGCCCTGATAAACCAGCATCGTCGGCCGAGCGATCAGCAGCTTCGCCTCCACCGCTGAGCCGAATATCTTGTCAAACCCCTGCATCACGGGCTCCCCCATCTTCGCGAACGTCGTTTCTGTCGGCAGGTAAAGAAACGTCATCGCCGGCACGTCCTGAATGCGCATCTCGCCAACCGTCACGCCGGACTTGGCCGCCGCCGCCGCCGGAGCAGCCGGAGGCGCTGCCGCCGCGGGCTTGTCCTCCCCGTGGATGATTGCGGTCAGGCCGCACAAGAGCATTGCGACGCATGCGAGGGCAAGCCGAATACGCATGAGATCTCCTGAGATGAAAGGTGAGGCGTCCGGGGCCAAGTCTAACCGTCGCGTTCGGCCCTATCAAGAATTAAGCGCGGATCGCCGTTTGAGTGCGAGCGATGAAGGTGCAATAATCGAAGCTGAAGGTTTGCCCGGAAAGGTCGCCAATGTCCTGGATTGAAAACCGCTTCGAAGAAGGCCTGATCGTCACCAGCGTCGATTTCATGATCAACTGGGGGCGCAAGAACTCGATCTGGCCCATGACCTTCGGCCTCGCCTGCTGCGCGATCGAGATGATGGCCGTGGGCGGCCCGCGCTTCGACCTCGACCGCTTCGGCGCCGGCGCGTTCCGCGCCACCCCGCGCCAGGCCGACCTGATGATCGTCGCCGGCACAGTCAACTACAAAATGGCCAGCCGAGTCAAGCGCCTCTATCACCAGATGGCTGAGCCCAAGTACGTCATCGCGATGGGCGCCTGCACCGTCGGCGGCGGCCCCTATTTCAAGTACGGCTACAACGTGGTCAAGGGCGTGGATCTGGTCGTCCCGGTGGACGTCTACGTCCCCGGCTGCCCCCCGCGCCCCGAAGCGCTGATGGAAGGGATCATGCGCCTGCAGGACAAAATCTCCGGCAAGACGATCGGCCGCCCGCGCGAGGCGAAGGCCACCGCAACCAGCACAGCGCCGATCCTCGCGCCAGCGCCCGCGGTCGGATAACCGCGCCGTCACAGCTTCGCGTTAACCAGCGCCTCCTGCGCCCAGAGTGGACAGGCCAAAAACTTGGGAATCGCGACGAGGCCTTTGACGCACACCATGATGAGCGCGCCCGCAAACAACAGCCCGATGACCCCGCCCGCGACCTCCCCGCCCCCGGAATTGCGGCCCGGTCCAGATCCGGAGTTCATCGCCATTCCCGCGAAGTTCATGATGACGCCAATCGAAAAAAGAGCGATGAAGGTGATCGGGGCCCATATCCGGCATCGCAGCGTTGCCCGCCTGGCGAAGAACGCCAGCACCGCGAATGCAGCCATGACGCCCGAAACCCCCATCACCGCGCCGCTGGCCCATGTAGTGATGCCGCTCCCGCGCGGACCCGAGTTGACCATGAACAATCCGGAGAGACCGATGGCCACCGCGCCAATGGCATACAAAGCGCCGAGGAAAGTGAACAGCCCCGCGCAGCTCCGAATCGCCTTCCGCTGCTTCTCCGCCTCCTTCAGTTGCTCAAGCTGAAGCTCGGACATCGGCCATTCACCCTGCATGCCCGACGGCGGCGGAAACCCCTTGAGTGTCTTGGCGACGCGCTCGCCCAGACCCGCGCTGGGATTGTAATAACCAATCTGCGAACCGGATCTGTCCTGCGCGACAGGGGCAGCATAAGCCCCGGGCGCTGCCGGGGCGGCCGCAACTGCAGTCGCCGCGCCCGCCGGCCGCGCCGCAGCGCCGCCGTCAAACAATCCCTTGATCCGACCCGCCGGCGCCCAATCCGCCATGCCGTCCTTCCAAACCATGTCCGTCGCCTGCAACTGCCCGCTCCCCACGAGTTGCTTCAGTTGCGCCGAGGTGACCGGACCGAGCTGCTGACCGTTGCTGGAGTAATGCCATTCAGACATGAGATCGCCTTCCTTTATTTAACGTGAGCGACTTAGGACGTGCGCCTTGGCTATAAAGGTTAACCACCTCCACCGCCGCGCGCCAAATAACTACAGCCCCGACTGCACCAGTAAATGCACCATCCAGAGCGGCCGTCGCAGGAACCGCTTAATGCGTGTCAGCGCCAGGATCGACATCG
>JAQGHM010000169.1 GCA_028291615.1 Phycisphaerales bacterium
CTCGCCGCGGGATGCGCCTCCGGCGGCGGCTCAGCGCCGGTCTGGACAGGCCCCACCACTTTTGAATTGCCATCGCCCGCGGAAATCAAAGAGGGAGTCGACCCCCGCTGGATGCAATCAGGCGGCTTCTTCCTCGTGCGCAACAACGGGCGGATCTTCGCCGTCACCTCAACGTGCACCCACAACGCCTGCCCCCTGGCCCCGAAAGGCAGCGAATACGTCTGCCCCTGCCACGGCAGTCGCTTCACGCCAGCCGGAAAAGTGCTGGTAGGCCCAGCGACAACCCCGCTGGCGCACTTCGGGATTTCGCTAACTGCGTCGGGACACCTCATCGTCGATCGCACCAAGGTCTTCCCCGAAGGACAGTGGGATCAAAGCGGCGCCTTCGTGACGGTCTGAACCATCCGCGCGCGCACCTCCCCTCCCCCGGCAAAATAAAAATCTTTCCTCAAGAATCCGCCAGAAAACCAGCTTTTTTCAGAAATGCTGCGCAAAAATGGTCCCACCCGCGCACCACCGCCAGTGAATAGGGAGGCTCCGCATGCGCCACCAGCAACCCGTTCCCTTCCGCCCCGCCTCGCGGAGCATGCTGACGCGCGCCACAACGCCGCGCGCGCCGGCGCAAAACGAACCCACTTTTCTGCTCTGTGCCTCCGTGTCTCCGTGCCACATTTGCCCCACGTTCACGCCGGCGCAAAACGAAGCCACGCTACAATACCCCCGTGCCCGCCGCCCCCCACCGCGCCATCCTCCACGTCGACATGGACGCCTTCTTCGCCTCCGTCGAAGTCCTCGACAATCCCGCCCTCGCCGGCCTCCCCGTCCTCGTCGGCCACGATGGCCCGCGCGGGGTCGTCGCCGCTGCCTCCTACGAAGCCCGCAAGTTCGGCTGTCACTCTGCTCAGCCGATGGCCGTCGCCAAGCGACTCTGCCCCCATGCCGTCATCGTCTCCGGCCATCACCACCGCTACCGCGAGATGTCCGATCAGGCCTTTGCCATCTTCGAGCGCTTCACGCCCCTCATCCAGCCCCTCTCCATCGACGAGGCCTTCCTCGACATCACCGGCAGCCTCCGCGCCCTCGGCCCTGCCGCGCAGATCGCGCGCAACATCAAGGATGCCGTCAAACGCGAGACCGGCCTCACCGCCTCGGTCGGCGTCGCCCCCAACAAGTTCCTCGCCAAGCTCGCGTCGGATCTGGAGAAACCCGACGGCCTCACCATCATCCGACCGCAAGATATCGACCGCATCCTCCCGCCCCTCCCCATCGGCAAGATCTGGGGCATCGGTCCCAAAACCGCCGCCAAGCTGCAAAGCCTCAACATCAAGACCATGGGCGACCTCCGCAAGATGTCGCCCGAGTGGCTCACCGACCGCTTCGGCTCCGACGCCGATCATTACCGCCGCCTCGCCCTGGGCCAAGACGACCGCCCCGTCACCCCCGACCGCCAGGCCAAATCGATCGGTCAAGAGGAGACCTTCGGCGTCAACGTCGCCGACCGCGACGCGCTCCGCCAAACCCTCTTCATCCAAGCCGAGCAAGTCGCCCGCCGTCTCCGCAAGGCCGGCCTCCGTGCCAAATCCGTCTGGGTCAAGATCCGCTACGGCGATTTCAAAACCATCAGTCGCCAATCCACGCTCCCCGAGCCCACCGACGTCACGACGACCCTCTACGAAGCCGCCCGCGCCCTCTTCGACGCCTGGGCGAGCGAAAGCTTTTCCCCCGTCCGCCTCATCGGCATGGCCGGCAAAAATCTCGCCGAAGGCGAAGGCCAACTCCAACTCTTTCCCGATCCGCAGACGCAAAAGCAAAAGGCGCTCGACCAGACCGTCGATCGCATCAACCAGAAACTGGGCAAAAGCTCGATCCGCCGCGGGGGAGGGATCACCTGAGCGGCGGGTCAGATTTCCGTGGTTCCATGCGTCGGTGGCTGCTAAGATGTCGCCATCCCTGAGCTGAGGAGGTTCAAATGAAAGGGCGGTCGAATCAAGCAGCCACAACGGTCGAGCCGCTCGAGCGGCGCCGGCTGATGTCGGTGACGGTCGAGAACCTTCCGGTGCCGATCCCCTCCGTCTATGATTATAGCTCGGAAGGCGCGACGGTCAGCGACCTGACCCTCGGTAGCGACCAGTACGTCTGGTACAACAGCAACCGGTCCGGCCTGGCGTTCACCTTCAAGGTGAATAAGAAGGGACGCGCCGTCGATAGCGTTCCCGACCTTGCTGTTGAAGCCGATGAGATTGGCGCCGTTGCGGCTGGGCCGGACGGGTACACGTTCCTCAACACCGCCGTCTTGTTTGATGACATTCGGCCGGGGCGGGACCTGATCTATAAGGTGAGCCGGCGGGGGAACGTGGACGAGTTCGACGTGGCTGATTACGGCAGTGGCAGAACATTTCAAGACATGGCCGTGGCGTCGGACGGGAGCGTGCTTTACGCCTATCCGTTTGATCAGAAAATCTATCGCACGACCGGCTCGGACACCGACGTCGTGCTCGCCACGATTACCGGCAACGTGCAGCGCATGGTGACGGCGGCGGACGGCAGCATCTGGTTTACCGAAACGGGCGCGCGGCGGATCGGGCACCTCACGACGCGGGGGAAGTTGACCGAGTATAAGGTGCCGACCGACGAGGCGTACGACATCGCGCCGGGGCCGGACGGGGCGCTCTGGTTTACCGAGCCGGCGGCGAACAAGGTGGGGCGGATCGATCAGCGCGGGCGGGTGAGCGAATATGCGCTGCCGACGGGCGGCGCGGTTCCGAGCGGAATTACCGGCGGGCCGGCGGGGAGCAACACGGTGTGGTTCACCGAGCCGGGGCAGCGGCGGCTTGGGTCGATCCGCACGGACGGCAGCCACATCAAGGAACTGGCGCTGGGGCGATCGATGCGCGGGCCGAACTGGATCACGGCGGGAAACGACGGTCGAATTTACTTCTCGCGCGTGGGCGGGTTAAGTCGCGTGACGATCACGCCTGCGCCGGTGGCAACGGCAAGCGCTGCGGCGGTGCCGGCAGTTTCACGAAGTTTACAGCGCGCGGCGTCGTTCTCGACCTTAGAGTTCAGCGGCAGTGGCCGTCATCCGTGGGACGATTGAACGGGAGGTTCGGCATGAAAACGCTTGCGATCATCGAATCACTGGAACCGCGCCGGTTGTTGTCGGTGACGGTCGAGAACCTCCAAGGCCCGCCGCCCGCGGGCTCGCCGCCTCAGGGGCCGGAGAGGACGCCGCTGGTCGACTTAACGGTCGGGGGGGACAAGTACATCTGGTACACCGCCAACATTTACGGCAGCGAGTACCCGTGGCTGGTGAAGGTGAGCAAGCGGGGACGGTCGACTGACATCCTCGGTGGACTTTCCGATGTCGAGGACATCGGCCCGGTGGCGGCCGGGCCCGGTGGCACAACGTACGTGAACACGTCAGTTCAAGATGACGGCGTGAGCAGTGGCGCGCTGTTCATCTACAAGTTTGAGGCCGATGGATCGGTCCGAGTTTTTTCACTGCCCGAGCGCAACGCCCCGTTGCAGGACATGACCGTCGCAGCGGACGGGAGCGTCTATTACAGCTATGGAACCGTTGAGGTCATGCGGATGACCGATCAATCTGACGAGCGGCTGGTCGCGACGGCGACGGGGAACGTGCGGCGGATGGTGACGGGTCCGGACGGGGCGATCTGGTTTACGGAAACGGGGGCCGCGCGGATCGGGCGGCTGACGACCGCGGGAAAGTAGACGGAAGACAAAATACCGTCGGGCGAAGCGTTTTACATCGCGGTCGGGCCGGACGGCGCGCTTTGGTTTACAGAGCCGGACGCGAACAAGGTTGGGCGCGTGGATCTGCGGGGGCGGCTGCGGGAGTATGCGCTGCCGACGCCGGGCGCGGTTCCGATGGGGATCACCGGCGGGCCGGGGGATACGGTTTGGTTTACCGAGCCTGGGCTTCGGCGGCTGGCGTCGATTCGCGCGGGGAGCGGGAAGGTGAAGGAACTGGCGCTGGGGAAATCGATGCGCGGGCCAAAGTGGATCACCACGGGGAACGACGGGCGGATCTATTTTTCGCGCAAGGGAGGATTGAGCCGCGTGACGTTAAATCCGCTGCCGGTCGCGACGACGACGACGACCACCGCGGCGGCAGCCTCACCGGCGGCGGTGGTCTCGCGGAGCTTGCAACGCTCGAACGCGTTCTCGACTCTGGAGATCAGCGACGGTGGCCGTCATCCGTGGGACGACTAATCAGGAGGGGCGCTATGAGAGTACCCGCCATCATCGAATCACTCGAGCCGCGCCGGCTGTTGTCTTCGGTGACAGTGGAAAATCTCCAGGGACCGCCGCCCGCCGGCGATCCACCACGCGGGCCGGAAAGCCAGCCGCTGCTCGATTTGACCGTCGGCGGCGACAAGTACGTTTGGTATACCGCCAACATCTACGGCAGCAGCTATCCCTGGCTGGTCACGGTGAACAAGAAGGGACGCTCGACCAACAACATCAGCGAACTTTCCGAAGTGGAGGACATCGGCCCGGTGTCGGCGGGGCCCGGCGGCACGACGTACGTCAACACGTCGGTTGAGATGGATATCGCCAGCAGCGGCGCCGTCTTCATCTTCAAGTTTGGGACCGACGGAAATCCCACCCTCTTCGATGTCGTTTCCAGAGGCAACAACCCCTTGACCGACATGGCCGTTGCGGCGGACGGCAGCGTCTATTTCACGTTTGATCGTGACAACGGCGTCTACCGTTCGACCGAGCTTTCGTATGACCCCATGCTAATCGGCACGGCTACCGGCAACGTCCGGCGAATGTTGATCGGTCCCGACGGCGCGATCTGGTTCACCGAGTCAGAAGCCGCCAGGATCGGCCGCCTCACGACCAAGGGAAAACTGACCGAGTACAAGCTCCCGTCGGGCGAAGCCTACGACATCGCGATCGGTCCGGACCGCGCCCTCTGGTTTACCGAGCCGGCCGCCAACAAGATTGGCCGCGTCGACCTCAAGGGTCACCTGAGAGAGTACGCGCTCCCCACCGCGGGTGCCCAACCCGCGGGCATCACCGGCGGCCCCGGCGATACGGTTTGGTTCACAGAGCCGGGACTCCGCCGCCTCGCCTCCATCCGAACCGGAAGCGGGAAGATCAAGGAACTCGCCCTGGGGCGTTCGATGCGGGGCCCGAAGTGGATCACCACCGGCAACGACAACCGAATCTATTTCTCGCGCGTCGGCGGCCTCAGCCGCGTGACGCTCAATCCTCTCCCTCTGGCGACGAGGACCGCAACAGCTCCCGCCGCGGTCTCGCGAAGCTTACAACGTCCAACATCGAGCATTTTCTTTGATGGAACCCGATCTTTGACGGATAAGATATTCCTATGAAAGTCCTCATCGGCCACGACGGTTCCTCCTTCGCTGACGCCGCGATCGACGATCTGCAGCGCGCCGGCCTTCCCGCCGACACGAACGCGCTGGTCATGGCCGTCGCGGACGTCTGGCCCGCCATCCCGCCGATCTATCGCGACGCGATGACGCCCGGCCCATCGGATATGTCCTTCGCCGTCACCGACGCCGCCCGGCAGATGACCCAGGCCGCCCAATCCGAAGCCGTTGAGCTGGCGCGCGCCGCGCGCGATCGTGTCGCGGCGATGTTCCCGTCCTGGACCGTCGAGAGTGAGGCCGTCTCCGATTCCCCCGCCAGCGCGCTCACCGAGCGCGCCGAGCAATGGGGCGCTGATTTGATCGCCATCGGCTCGCACGGCCGCGGCGCGATGGCCCGCCTCTTCTTCGGCAGCATCTCGCAGAAGGTCCTGCGCTACGCCCACTGCTCCGTGCGCATCGGGCGGCACATCCCGGACCGCCTCCCCGGCCCGCTACGGATCATGCTCGGCCTTGATACCTCCGAAGGTGCCGCCGCCGCGCTCGCCGCCGTTGCCGCCCGCGCCTGGCCCGCCGCAACCGAGGTTCGCCTCGTGACCGCGATGGACGTCCGCCTCGCCACCGCGATCCCGATCCTCGAAGCGCCCATGGGAGAGCCGGCTTACGTCTCCACCGATGAGAGCGGTTGGCTGCGCGACGCGCAGCATCGCGCAGCCGATGAGCTGCGCCATGCGGGTTTGAACGTCACCACCGCCTTGCAGGACGGCGACCCTAAGCACGTCCTGCTCGCCGAAGCCGAGGCATGGCACGCCGACAGCATTTTCCTGGGCGCCAAGGGAATCAGCCGGATCGAGCGATTTCTGTTGGGAAGTGTCTCGGGCTCGCTCGCCGCCCGCGCGCATTGTTCGGTGGAAGTCATCCGATTTGAATGATTCAGGCAGGGGGGGAATGATTTGAAAAAGCCGCTAAATCTCCGCGTGGTGTCCAGCCTAAGATTCGGATATTCTGTCCCGACGGGCGAGCGGTCGTCCGTTTACTCTGCGGCCTCACGAAAGGATCCCAACATGCGTCGCTTTTTTCTGCTGTTCGCGCTGAGCGCAGCGGGCCTCGTTGCCCTCGCGCCACTCTACGCGCAAGACTCCAAAGAGCCGCCCAAGACCGCCGCCACCTCGAAAGACGCCCCCGCCACTCCCGCGGCAGGCGGCAAACGCACGCCCGAACAGATCGAAGGCGACCTGCAAAAGGCCGGCAACGAGCTGCGCGAAGTCCTCAGCACGCCCGAGGTCATGCTCGACCCGACCCAGCGCAAGGCCGCCGCTCCCAAGGCAATACCCATCATCAAGCGCATGGTCGCGGGCCTCGACGAAGTCGTCCAGGTTCAGCCCGAGGCCAAGGCGCAGATCGCTGAAGCCAAGCTGGAATTCCTGACGATCCTCAGCGTCTTTGGCGATCCCGATTCCATCACGGACCTCGGCAAGCTCGCCAAGGCTGGCACTCCGCAATCCCTCGACGCCCAAAGCGCCCAGCAACTCATCGCCTATTGGGAGAATCCCAAGGACGAAGCTGCCCAGATCAAGGTGCTTGACGAGATGCAGAAGCTCGCCAAGGCCAACCCGAAATCCGACTCGATCGGTCAGACCCTGATGAAGATGGCCAGCATGGGCGCGGCCTCCAAGGGCGTTTCCGAGAAGGCCGAGAACATCGTCACCACCGACCTCACCGGCGAATTCGCCCAGCAGGTCGGCGGACAGATCAAGGGCCAGCGCAAGATGCGCGAGGCCGTCGGCAAGCCGGTCGAGCTCGCCGGCACCCAGGTCGATGGCACCCCGTTCAGCACCAAGGACTGGAAGGGCAAGGTCATCCTGGTGGACTTCTGGGCCACCTGGTGTCAGCCCTGCCTCGCGGAGCTTCCGCGGGTGAAGAAGACCTACCTCGAGCACCACGCCAAGGGCCTCGAGATCCTTGGCGTCTCCT
>JAQGHM010000175.1 GCA_028291615.1 Phycisphaerales bacterium
ATCCGCGGCCGCCGGCAGCAATTTTCTGCCGACGGCCGCGATTCAAATCGACAGTCAGTGGAGCGACAGTCTCATGGCTACGAAAACCAACGCGGCGACGGCGATCTCACCTCTGCTTGCCAAGCCCCTGGAACTGGAAGAATTTCTCGCAAAGCTGGCGGCGCGCGATCGCCAGAACGTCGACCGCCACCTGATCGCGGCGGACGCCGAGCCCGAGCCGGATCATGCCCGCCTGTGGCGGCGCATCGCACGTTCGATGTTCACGCTTTCGCCGCATGCGGTCACCACGATCGGGCAGCAGGCGCTGCAGTTCTTCATCGCGGATGGCAAGTACCGGATGCAGGTGTTCGCCGTGGAAGACCCGCGCGATGGCCGGTTGCTGGTGTACACCGCCGACGTGGTCAAGGAAGCGATTAAAGCCGGAGTTTTGGCGGCGCCACCGAAGGGTGATGCATCGGCTGGTTACGTCGTCTGTGCCGACAAGTCGCAGCGGCTGATCATCGAGTCGCTCGATGCGAACAACACGCCCAACCCGCACCCGTGGTACAAGAACATGCTCGGCTGGGGCCGCAAGGCGCTGCGGGTGACGCTGCCGGTGAAAGCAACGCCCGAGCAGATCGCGGCGGCCGAAGCGCTGTGTGCGTTCACTGCTAAGGGGTTTGCCGCGAAGGCGAAGGCCTGACCGCTCCCCCAACGATGCTGCGCAATTTTCAGAAGCCCACCGAACGCGTCGGTGGGTTCTCTTTTTCGGGCAGCGGTCACCCCTTGGGCCGCTCCTTTTGCCACTGCGCGTATACTGGCGATTTCACGAACTCCTCAAATAGCTTTACGCCTTTCAGGTCCCCAAATCTAAATCCCGGACGATTGTTTTCGATGATCAGCAGGTATTTTTTAGCGGATGGAAAATCGCCATTTTGCAGCGCGTTGGTAAGGCAGAAGTCGGCGGCATTGAAGAGAGTTGGATCCTTTTCAACCGCCTTTGTGGCGTATTCCAAGGCCGCCTTGGCGTCCCCGGCGGTCGCCTTGAGATTGGCTCGGTAGAAGTCTATTCCGCCGTCGCTCCCCATCTTCTTCTCAAGCGAGTCCAAGGCCTTCATCGCGCCGGCGAAATCCTTCTTGTTGAAAAAAAGGTCGATCGAGAGAAGGTCAGCCGTTGCGTCTTCCTTATGCAATTTGGCGTATTCGCCCAGCGCGGTGAAATAAATCTCATCCTTGCCAAGGCGCTGAGCCGCCATGATCCGATACAGGCTCATAACGCGGTCCCGCTTCAGTTTTTCCGGTGCGGCGTCGTACGCGTCGAGGGTGCCTTGAAAATCCCCTTTCTGCCACTTCTCCGTCAGCGTCACCAGCGAGTCAACGTTGGCGTCGAGCTTTTTGCCCGCGCCCATGTAGGTCAGCATGAGGTACATCCGCCGCTGCGTCTGCACGATCGATTCGGCCGTTATCACAATGTAGATGTCCACGATGTGGGGCTTTCCATCGGCGCCCGCCTCGATGATTAACTCGTGGTAGTTCAGTCCCTGATCGGTCATCAACCGGAGGATCGGCCGCCGCTCCCCGTCAATCGTCTTGATGCCTAGAAACGTATAGCTGGCATTGTCCTTGATGCCTTTGGCGATTGCGCTTCCCAGGGTCTTACCCATCGCGCCCATTCCCTTGAGGAACCCAGCCTTTAGCGCCGGAGGCGCCGTGATATTCTGCGTAATTCGGTCGACCGCCACGGGATTATCCCACAGCGCATCGTAATCATCGAGCTTCCCATTGCGCAGCGCATCCTGCGCTTTGATCGCGATGGACTTAAGGTCCTCATCGCTCACGCCCGCGGCCAACGCCGGCGCTCCCCAGGCGAAAAACAGTAGAATCCAGACCCAACCGCCCATTACAGAATATCGTGCCACAGCGTCATGCTCCCGCGCGACATCGCGCAAATGCCCATCGCAAAGATTACCAAAAGGTCCCCTCGTGCTACTCCTTCTTAATCTCCTTTACCTTGATGTTCTTGTACCAGCAGTTCTTCCCCTTATCGTGAAACGACAGCCCGATGTATCCCTCGCGCGGCATGTCCTTCAGCGCCCACTTAAACTTATTCTTCGTGCCGTCGGGGTTCTTCCCGGCTTCGGTCCACTTGTCGAGGTCGGCGTCGATGACTTGCTCGCCGTTCAGGATGACCTTCACGCTTGGGCCCACGCAGATCACCTCACAGTGATTCCACTCGCCCGCAGGTTTTACCATCTGCTTGGTCGGCGCCATGAACTCGTACAGCGACCCGCACTCCAGCCGAGTCGGCGGCTTACCGTAGGAATCCAATACCTGGATCTCGAAGCCGCGGCCGATGCCGCCGTCGCCGGGCTTGGCGATGCGGAAGAACAATCCGGAGTTGGTCGTCTTGTCGAATTTGTAATCGCAGGCGAAATGGAAATCGGAAAACTTGCGATCGTAGTGCGAGACGTAGGCCCCTTGTTCCAGGATGTTCAGCGTCCCGTTCTCCGCCTGCTTGGCCGGCATCGGCTTGGTTCCCGACATCCACCCCGTGGTGCTCTTGCCGTCGAACATCAGGATCCAGCCGTCCTTTTTCTCCTGATCGGTCAACTCGTTATCCGCCGCCCAGGCGAACGGCGCCAACACCAGCAACAAGGCCATCACTCGCTTCATATTCGTCTCCTAAAAGTCCCCGCCACATTATCAACGCCCCACCGATCTAACCGTTGTCATTACAGCAGTGAATCCGCCAATCGCGCCGTATTCTCCAGCACGCGGTAGACCTTAGGCCGCCCCCGCCACGCCTCGCGCGTCACCTCAACAGAGCCGGCGAAATAGCGCTCCTGGATACGCCGGAGTTCCGCCACCACCCCGCGGTCATACACGACGAGCATCACCTCGGCGTTGAGCATGAACGAGCGGATGTCCATGTTGCTCGAGCCGATCAGCGCGATCGAATCGTCGATGCTCACGTGCTTGGCGTGCAGGAACCGCTTCACATACGAGTGAATCCGCACGCCCCCCTCCAGCAACTCGTCGTAGAAGCTGCGCTGCCCGAGGCCAACGAGGTATTGGTCGATCTGTTGGGAGACGACCAGGTGCACCTCGACGCCGCGCAGCACCGCCGTGGTCATCGCCTGGATAAAAGGGTCGTCGGGGATGAAGTAGGGAGAGGTGATCACCACCCGCCGCGTTGCCGCGTGTATGAGCGCGACGATGAATCGCTGGTTGTTCTCGTGCGGGTATCCCGGCCCGCTGGGCAACACCTGCGCCGCGCACATTCCCGCCGCGGGCACGTCCGGGAACATGAGCGGATGCCGGATCTGCTGCTCCGTCTCCACCAGCCGATCCGCCAGGAAGACCGCCTGCAATTCCGCCACCACCGGCCCCATCACCCGCACCACGACCTCCTCGTTAACCAGCGGCTGCTTAAAATCGGCGTTGATCAGGTTCTGTGATCCGACGAATCCAACCCGCCCGTCCACCACCACGATCTTGCGATGGTTACGCAGGTCGATCCGCCCCGAAGTAAAGCGCCGCCACCACCGCGCCGGCAACAACGTCACCACCTCTACGCCCGCCTTCTGCAACTTGCCCGCCAGCCTTCCCAGCCCCGAGCGCGATCCCGTCCCATCCATCAGCACCCGGCACGAAACCCCGCGGCTGACCGCCCCCGCCAGGGCATCGGCCACGCGGTTGCCCGTGCGATCATCCGCGAAGATGTAATAGAGCAGGTGGACGTGATGCGCCGCGGCATCGATGTCGCCGACGATGCGATCGATCGTGCCGTCGTAGTCGTCGAGCAGTTCGATCGCGTTTCCAGGGAAGATCTGGAAGTCGCCCAGGTTCTGTGCGAGCCGCACGACATGCGAAAACTCCGCTGGCAGATCGACGGTGCTTTTAATGTCCGGCCGCCCGCGCTGCGCCTGTTCTTCACGGATGATCTGCGAGATGCGCGCCTGCAGCGCCATGCGCCGCCGGGTCAGGTATGGCCTGCCGATCAGGGAATAGACGATGATCCCCGGCCAGGGCAGGAGGAAGATGAACAACAACCACCCCCGCGCCGCCGCCGCCGATCTCTTCTGGGGCACGTAGACGAGCATCACCAATCGGATGGCCCACTCCGACGAGTAGTAGAGCAAACTCCAACTCAGCATTGGGCAAACGGTCAGCGTTTAACGCGAAGTTGTCAACCGGAGCTTCGTCGTGGCCTTTTCCCGGCGTTAACCGGATCATCCGGAGGCTGGACTTACCGTTTCCTTTCCGCAGGGTATCCGGCTATACTCGCCCCCCAACCACCCGCGCATACGTCGAGAAGGCCGTATGCTTTTGAAACTCACTCACACGACCGATCTCAGCTATTCCGACCTCATCTCCGAATCGGTAATGGAACTGCGCATGTGCCCGCGCCAGGAGGGGGATCAGCACCGCCTCTCCTTTACCCTGGCGATTGGCCCGCGGACGGCGGTAACGCCTTATTTCGACTGGCTGGGCAACACCGTCCACGCCTTTACCGTCAATAAGTTTCATCGCCAGATTCGCATCGTCGCGACCAGCGTGGTCGAGACGCAGCGGTTCCGGCTTCACGCGCAGGACCTCGCCGACACGTATCCCCTAAGCGCGGATTCTTACGATTCCGACGCATGGGACTTCCTCCATTTCTCCGGCCCGATCGTCGATTCTCCCGCGCTTCGGCAGCTTGCCGCCGAGATCCACCCGCGTCCGGGTGAGCCGCTTGGCGAGATCGCCCAGCGGATGCTCGACCTAATCTACAACCGCTTCACTTATCAGCAGGGGATCACCACCGCTGCCAGCCCGATCACCGAGACTCTGGAGCACGGGCAGGGGGTCTGCCAGGATTTCACGCATCTGATGATCGGCCTCGCCCGTTCGCTGGGAATTCCGGCGCGGTATGTGTCGGGCCTCGTGCATCCCGATCAGGAGCGCTACCGCGGTTTCAGCCAGACTCACGCCTGGTGCGAACTGCTCTTCCCCAGCCTTGGCTGGGTCGGGTTTGATCCGACCAATCACTGCACGGTCACGCAGAACTTCGTGAAGGTTGGCATCGGCCGTGATTATCGCGACGTTCCGCCGAATAAGGGTGTGTACCGCGGCAAGGCGGGGGAGTCGATGTCGATCGCGGTCAACAGCGAGGAACTGGACGAGGTTCCCGACGCCTTGGCCGCCGAGCGGCTAGAGTCGATCCCGGTCGATATCTTCAGCGAGTATGCATTGAGCGTCGACCGCTCGCTGGCTGCGCATCAGCAGGAACACCAGCAGCAACAGGGCCGCGATAACGACATCGTGCACCAGCAGCAACAACAGCAACAGTAGTCCGTCACCGATGCGTATCGACCCCGACCTGCCGGCAGTACGCGAGGACGGGACAGGTTGAGCAGCGGGGAAGCTTGCCGGTGCAGATATGTTTCCCGAACGGTACCAAAAGCCGGTTGATGTCGATCCAATGCTCTTTCGGGAGCTTCTCTTCCAACTGCCGTAATGTCTTGTCAGGCGTGGACGCTGCTACGTAACCCCACCGGTTGGTTACGCGATGGACGTGGATATCTACTGAGATGAAGGGTAGGCCACAGGCTATGCCCAAGGTCAGGTGAGCGCACTTCGGGCCGACGCCTTTGAGGCTGAGCAGGGTTTCGAGTTCGCACGGGAGTTGGCCGTTGAATTCCTTGACGACTCGCGCTGCGATGTCATAGATCGTTCGCGCCTTGGGACTGTGGAACGTGGTCCCGCGGATGAGCTCGTCAATCCGCTCGACGCCCAGTTTCATGATCTCCGCGGGCGTGCGTGCCACGTCGAGAAGCCGCCGCGCGGTGGGGGCGCTCACTTCGTCGAACGTCCGGATCGAGATGATGCAGGCGACCAGTTGCTCGAACGGGGTTTTGTACCCCGCCTCGGCGAGCTCGAACATCGCCGCCTTCTTGTAGGGGCGGATCGCCTGCTCGATGCGGGCGAGCATATCATCGAGATCGAATGCCTTTTTCCGCGACTTGGGTTTGTCGGGCGGGGGAATGACGGTGTGCCTGCGTCCGTGCGAGGCCATTTGGGGAACCTACAATGCGGTTTCTGTGCTGGGAACCCACAAAACAAGGAAAGAGATAAAAATCTCAGGATTGGCCGTAGCCATGCGGGACAGCTCGGTTTTACGATGCCGCGCATGGCGTACGTATTGATCGTCGATGATGAACCCGATAGCAGTGAATTTGTCGAGCGGTTTCTTCAGCGGGAGGGACATCGAACCACGTGCGTGCCCAACGGCCGCGAGGCCCTCGCGGCGCTGATCAACGGACGCCCCGACGCCATGGTGCTCGACGTCCGCATGCCGCAGATGGATGGGATCGCGCTGCTGGAGGTGCTCCGCTCGTACCTGCGCTGGACCAAGCTGCCGGTCATCCTGCTGACCGCCCACGCCAACGCCGAGCAGGTCGAACGCGCGCAGGAGTTGGGCGTGGAGCACGTGTTTCACAAGGCGAACTTCACCCTGGTGGACCTGCAGCGAGCGATTGCGAAAAGCCTCCCGCCCCAGGCGAGTCCTTCAACCCGTGCGACCTAGGGCCATCTCTTCCTTCACCTCATCCGTCCAGACGACGAATTTCTCGAGCGTGGTCGGTCCGAAGGAGGTCGTCAGCGCGCAGTCTACGGCGTCGCGGCCGCGGGCCATCAGCACCCGGCCGATGCGCGGCTTGTTGTGTCGCGCGTCGAACGTCCACCACTGGCCTTCGAGGTAGACCTCGAACCAGGCGCTGAAATCCATCGGGCAATCGACCGGCGGCACGCCGATGTCGCCGAGGTAACCCGTCGCGTAGCGCGCGGGGATGTTCATGCAGCGCAGGAACGTGATCGCCAGATGCATGAAATCGCGGCAGACGCCTTTGCGCTCGACGTAGACGTCGTATGCGGTCTTGGTCGATCGCGCGTACTGATAGCCGAATTCCACGTTCGCATGACACCAGTCGCAGACTGCTTGCACCTTGGCCCACCCCATCGGCGCTTTGGCGAAGAGATCCCAGGCGATCTCCTGCATGCGATCGACCTCGCAGTAGCGGCTGGCGAGGAGGAACTGCAGCACCTCGGGGGGGAGTTCTTCGACGGGGTGCTGGCGGGCGGCGGAATGGACCGGGTCGGGGAGGCCGGAGTCGCGGACGATCGCGTCGTTGGTGAAGCGCACCTTGCCGGCGGGGGCGTGAATCCAGCCGCAGCGGTTGCCGAAGACGTCGTGGAATTCGTGCACCTTCACCGCCGGCTCGACGATCAGCTTGTCTCCCTGGCGCAGCGTGCCATATCGGGAGGGGTGCATGAAGAGGAGGAACATGATCGGCGTGGGGGCGGGAACGTCAAAGGCCAGTTCGTAACCAACTCGGATAAGCATAAGATCCTTGCGCGGCAGGGCTGGCGCGGCGGGCATTGGTGGCAGCAAGATACGTTGCCGGCGTTACGAAGGTCAACGGTAAAACGTCCGATTAAGGGACAATGACGAGTTGCCCCGCCGCGCGGGCTCGCTAACATAGCCGCGGGCACCAGCGCGCGATCTTCCACACGGACGTTTCACCCATGACATATTGCCTCGGAGTTATGACGCGTTTCGGTCTGGTCATGGCCTCGGACTCGCGCACCAATGCGGGATACGACCAGGTCAACGTTTGCCAGAAGATGTACAGTTTCACCACACCGGGCGAGCGCGTGTTCGTGCTGCTGGCGTCGGGGTCCTTGTCGTGCACTCAGTCGGTGATCACGCTGCTCCGGCGCGACTTCGACCAGGGGAAGGGGCTGGCGGCGGCGCCGACGATGTATGACGCGGCGCGGATGATCGGGGAGCAGGTGCGGAAGGTTGCCGACCTGGACCGCGCGGCGCTGGAGCGCGATGAGTACAAGTTCAACGTGAACCTGATCCTCGGAGGGCAGGTGAAGGGGGAGCCGCATTCGCTCTTCTTGATCTATCCGCAGGGGAACCCGCTGCAGGCGACGGAGGATTCTCCGTTTTTGCAGATCGGGGAGACGAAATACGGGCGGCCGATACTGGATCGCGGAATACGGTTTCAGCACACGACGCTTGAGGAGGCGTCGAAGTATGCGCTGTTGTCGTTGGATTCGACGATGAAGTCGAACGTAACGGTGGGGCCGCCGATCGATCTGCTGGTTTACTCGTCGGGTGAACTGGACGTGACGCGGCGTAGACGGTTCATCGAGAACGATCCGGACCTGATCAAGATCCGCACGCGCTGGCAGCAGGCGCTGCGGCAGGCAGTGGCGCGGTTGCCGAATATCCGGTTGAAGGCCAAGGGAAGCGGCGGCGGCGCGGACTGCGGGAAGGATGAGAGCATCCAGCTCGTTGAAGGAACCGAGGGGGGCGTGGGCGCGGGAGAGGTGTCGCCACCCCAGATGGCGCAGAATGGGTCGCGGGAGTTGCCGAAAGCCTGAGCGCGTCAGACCGCTTCGGCGACTTCGAGGCGCAGGGTTTCCTTGGGCGCGCCGTTGCGGCGCTTGACCTGGTCGCCGAACTGGGCGACGAGGCGCGCGGGAGCTTCCTGGGCGTCCTTGATGACGCGGTCGAACTCCTCGTTGATCTGGCCTTGGACGTCGCGGAGCTCGTCCTGGAGTTTGCGGCGCTGGTCGAGGATGCTGGTGAGCTGCTCGTCGATCCGCTGGAGGGTGACGAGCTTGGCGTGGGCCTTCTGGAAGAGGGCCGCCGTGGGAGACGTTTGTGCGATGGCGGCGGGCGCGTTGGCGATTGCCGCCTGGGATTCGTTGGCCATGGGAGACTCCATTCAATAGGCCTGCGCGGCGATCCGTCCGCCGCGCGATTGGGGTTGATGCCATAAATATTGCGGGGGGGAGAATTGAAGTCAACCAGGGTTGCGCAAAGGTTGCGCTGGTTGGGGCAGCGTGTGATGGATCGGTGACGGGTAAGACCGGGGCGGGCGGGTGGGTTCGTTTTGCGCCGGCGCGCGGGATTGTGGCGCGGTGTGGGTTTTTGTGGCGCGGCGTGGCGGTGAGAGGCGACGACATGCTCGCGGGAGCGGATGCGGCTTGGGTGTGCGAGCGCGGGTTGGGAACTGGCGTGAGCATGGCGGCGAGCGTGGTGGGTTCGATTTGCACGGGCAGGTGATGGGGCGCGTTGGCGGGGTTTGGCGTGCTTTGGCGGGTGTTGGCAGGTGTGCGGGCGGTTGGGTTGTCGGTGCGCATGTCGGGCCTCCATAGGGAGGCGGGGTGGTGCGCGGCTGGGACCTCGCGCGCGCAGTAGTGGGGGTCGAATGTGCGTTTTTCGGGTGGGAATGGGGAAAGATTATTTTATTTTTTGGTTTGGGGGAGGTGCGCGGCGTGTGGTGGGGCGGGCGGGGTGGCTGACGTGGTTGGGACGGCGGGGATGGGGTGGCCGCATTCGGGGCAGCGGTCGGTGGAGGCGCGGAGGTCGTAGTTGCAGCGCACACAGCGTCGCCGGATATGACGTGCGCGTCGCCTTATCGACCGGAAACCCTTTACCCCTGAGTAGCACAGCATTGGCAGGGAAAGCGAAGTCCAAATGATCCAGAAGGGCAGTCGTAATTCCAAATCCCACCCTGTCCGGTGCGGGTCATTGGTGCGGACGAAGGTGTAGTGCAGCTTATAATCCGGCGGGGGGAGTTGTGGGACGATGTCCCAAACCATGGATCGATCGCGTGACAGTGGCAAGCGATAGAACCGGCGCGCGAACGGCGGGTCGCCGAACGATTGGAAGGGGTTGTTGTCGGGGAAGCCGTTTTCTTCGTAGTAGTATTTGAGTGCGTCGGGCCCGTCCATGCGATAGGTCATCGACGTGGCGGTGATCGCCAACGATCCGCGCCATCGGTCAGCGGTGATGCGGCGCACGCGGACGGCGGCCGCGTCGTGGTGGCCGGCGAGCGATTTGATTTCAGGTTGCTCGACGGGGCGGTGCGTGCCGTCCGCCAGGACGATCTCGCGGCTCTCGTAGTTGCCGAAGACGGCCCGGTCCGTCTTCCACGCATAAATGGAAAGGGCGGTGGCGGAGGCCCAGGCGAGGACGAGGATGATCTTGGCGAGGCGGCGGTACAACGTGAACACCTAGTTGACCTGCTCCCAAATGCCGCCGAGAACGTTGTCCGACCAGACCGGGGGCTGCGGTCGGTGGAGGCGCAGAGGCAATGTCCTGGGTCTATTTTGCTGACACCACCACCTCGACCGTGTTCGACACAATTGGAACTACATATTCTCCGTCCGACCTGTACACATATCGAGTGGCCCGAATTGAATATCGGCCGGGCCGGGAGAGGTCGTAAACCTTGGTTACTACAAGGACATTCTCGATGGTTTGGTCTTTTGGCAATTGGGCCATCCGTAGCCGCAGATTTTCCAGAGCCTTTCGTTCGTAGAGCTTTTGACCGAAGTCGGTCAGGGGCGCTTCTTTGCCATCGGGGCCATGCACCACGATGACGCAGTTCCTTTCGTCGTCAACCCCACGGCGTTCCGGCACGATAATTCGCTCGACGCGTCGGTTGCGCAAGACGGCGTCGACCATGATGGGAGCGCCTACGTCGTATGACTCGTCTCTTCGCGCTAGCGAGAATTCGATGCCGTCGAGGTCGTCCTTTGTGGGTTTGGTGGTGGGATGGGGTGGCACCGGATTGGCGGCGGGACAGAGCGAGATTCCGGAAGCCAATAGGCTTGCCATGGTGAAATAAAGGGCGGATTGTAAAAATGGCATTGGGACGTGGCTCCGATTATTCGTTAACATACATCGTTGCATGAATACCTCAGCGCGAGTCGCGCAAACACCTTCCTTGCTACAAAATGATCGCAGTTCATTTTGGATACTTATACTACCTCTGTCGATTCGGGATGCGTGAGGGGGGTGGGGGTGACGAATTGTGCAAGGCGGTTTTGGGAATCGGCGCGAGAGTGCGGCGAGGGGGCGGTGGAGCATGGGTTCCCTTTTTCCCTTTTGGGAAGGTTGAAGAAATGGGGCGCCGACGTATCCCGCGCCGGCCGGGGGTTAAATTATCGATGAGGTGAAATGAGGGCAAGAGAAATCGACCGGAATTGGTGGCGAATTTACGCGCGTGCGGGTCGATACTGCTTATCGCAGCATTCGGTTTTTCGATCGGTTAACCAGGGTCGAAATGCCATTGGTCGAGGGGCGTGAAGGGGGATAGATCGAGTTCGAAGCCGACGCCGAAGGGGGCGGTGGTGACTGAGCCGACGGCGATCTGGCCGTTGGTGATTCTTAGGGTGGGGAAGTGGCCGGTTTCGTGGGGGCGGTAGAGGTCGGGGTGGTGGGTGAGGATTTGCTGCTGCAACTCCGGGCCGTGCATGGAGAGGCCTTTGAAGTAGTGTTGGCTGTTGCGCTCGACGCTGGTGATGCCGAGGGTGGCGCAGACGGCGAGGTCTTGCAGGAGGGCGACGGGGCCGACGTTGGAGAGGTCTTCGCCGGACATGATAAACGTCTGGTTGGGGTTTTGGCGGCGATGGTGTTCGAGGAGGCAGGCGCTGGTGATGCCCTTGATGACGCCCTTGCAGTTTTTGTGGCTGGTGCCGACGTAGCCGCAGTCGAGGGCCTGTTGCAGTGCGCCGGGGTGGCCGTCGGATTCGTCGATGATGATGGGGGGGCGGTTGGGCCAGTTGGCGAGGGCGGATTTGACGTCGGCGGAGAGGGCGACATCGCGATGGAGCGGCTGCTCGATGAAGATCAGGTGCGCGAGCGGCTCGCGCAGCGCGTCATCCGATTGGAGTGATTCCCACAACTGGCGGAAGGGGGCGATCTGGCTGTAGTTTTCGTTGCCGTCGAGGGTGTAGCCCCAGTCTGGCGTGCGGACGTTTTTGGTGATGACGGCGAAGATGCGCTGGAGGCGGGCGAGGTCTTGATCGACGTTGCCGGCGATCTTGAGCTTGAAGTGGGTGAGGCCGTAATAGTTGATGCAGGCCTCGAGGGATTGGGGGAGGCCGTCGTTGACGCGCTCGGCTGAGGGGATTTCGTCGTCGGTGAGGGAATCGACGAGGCCGACCGTGTGGCGGGCGGTGATTTCGCGCAGGGGCTGGGTCGGGAGCCAGTCTGCGGGCTGGGTGTTGGCGAGGTCGCCGGTAAGCTGGATGCCGAGGAGGTTTTGGCGGACGGCGGTGGGGAAGGTGGTTTGTTTGGCGCGGCAGAGGGCTTCGATGGCGGCGCGTTCGACGAGGCTGACACCGTGGCCGTAGAGGAGCGGCGGGAACCCCTGCGCGAGGCCCCAGAGGCTTTGGGCGGCGTAGACGTTGGCGCTGAGGGAGAAGACGTCGGGCTGCGCGCCGGCCATCACGGCGCGATCGGCGGCGTGCTGGATGCCGGCGAGCATGTCCTTCACGTCCTGCTCGTAGGGCGTCTGCGGGTTTTTGGTGAACCACTTGGGCGGGAGGTGGTCGGCGGCGATGCCGGTGACGGTGCGGCCGTCGATGTCGAGGGTGAGCTTGAGGAAGAGGTGCGGACAGGCGCGGAGCGTGACGATGCCGTAGCGGAAGGGAAGGCGCGTCCGCATGTTGAAGAGGCGGATTTCGATGGCTTTGACGTGGAGCATGGCGCGTGAATTTAGCCGGAGCGGCGCGCGGGTGCACGCGGATGGGAATCACGGTACGATCCATTTCGATTCGGTTTACACGGTTTGGGGAGGCGGGATGTCTGGGAAGCGACAAACGCGGGCCGTTGGGGCGATCCTGCGGGTGCCGCTGGACGAACGTTGGCACACTTACGCGCTGACGCTGGACGATCCGGATTTCGCCTTCTTTGACGCGAAGACGGACGGGGAGCTTGGGCCGGAGGAGATTGTCCGCCGCGCGGTGCTTTTCCGACTGTTCGTGTTCAAATCGGCGGTAACCAAGGGGCGATGGCAGAAGGTCGGTAAGGCTGCGGTGCCGCCGCAATTAAGCCAGCCATCGTCGACATTCATTCAGGATGCGCTCTGCCCGGATCGTTTTGATATTTGCGTCGGCGGCGCGCGGCGGCCGGCCACGCTCGAAGAATGCGAGGGGTTGGAACGATGCGCGGTCTGGGTGCCCGAACATGTCGAGGAACGAATCCGCGATCATTATGCGGGCGTGCCGAACCGATGGGTGGAGTCGATGCGGCCCAACCGGCTGGTGGGGGCGGTGCGGGACGTACTCTTGACGAAGTGGAACCCACTGAGCGTTAGCGGGCCTGAAGCGTCACGGACGTATGATGGGTACATCGAGGGGATCAGCCGAAAGATGAAAGCGGGCTTCGATGCAGTGGCGGAACATCTATACGCGCTGGAGACGATCAGCATGCGACTGCCAGGCGATCGGAAACGGTGCGAGCGTGCAGCGAAGGGTTTGATCGCGATTGCGAAGCGGGCTACTCCTGCGAGATGACCTCGATGCCTCCGAGTAATGTAGCCTCGCCCTTGCGGGCTGGCTTTAAGTCGATCAGCAACTGATCTGTCACCTCGATGCCGCGATATTCCTTGACCAGCGATCGATCGGCGCCGCCCGCTGCGGTGGTGACGTCCAGCGCTGGTTCCACGATTGTTCCCTGTAGCGCCACGCTGAATTTGGAGGGTGCGATGCCGGCTGGTTGGGCGAAGTAGAGGCGGACGGTGTAGGTCTTGATCGCATCGCTGTTTTTGGCGTCGAGGGTGAGCGTGATGTTTCGCGCGTTTACGACACCCGACGCGGTGACCCACGCCATCGGTCCTTCCACCGCGCTGGCGTGCCGGCGGACGTAGTCGAGCTTGTCACCGTTGATGGAGATTTTGAGGACCGGGGATTTTCCACCGACGCTGGGGTATTCGAGCCATTGGGTTCCGTTGTCGTCGATGCGGTCGCCGGGGGCGCCGAAGTTGATGCCGATGCGCTTGACGCGCGTCTCGATCTTGGGGCTGGCGCCGGTGTAGGTCCACATCTCGGCGTCGGCATCGGGCACGAGGGCGAGGGAGGTTTGCATCTGGTAGGAGCAGGTGCAGGTGCGGGTGTAGTCGGGCGCGGAGAGGACGCCGCCGGCGACGATCAGGTTGTTAGTGCAGCCCGAGCGGAAGCCGCCGAAGTTACCGGTGCCGCCGCAGCGGGCGAGGTCGTAATATCCGGCTGCGCCGGAGCGGAACGTGATCAGGTTTTGCGAGACGACGGGCGTGTTGCAGCCGTAGAGTCGCTTCCAGGTCCACTCGGCGAACTTGCCGGTGATCGGATCTTCGCGGAGGTAAGTCGCGCCGGTGATCAAGTCGACGGCGGAGCTTTCCTTCATCACGGTGCGGCCGCGGATCATCGCGAGGCCGACGGCTTTGTCGTCGTACCAGAGCGCCTTGCCGGTGGCGGCGCGGTAGGCGCGCATGCCGGTCGGTTCGTCCTTGAGGGTATCGCGACCCTTGCGGCCGGATTCCATGAGGATGTCGTGCTCGGCGGAGTAGCTCAGGTAGGTGCCGAATACGTCTTCATCGGTTCGCCAGAGTTCGCGGCCGTTGGCGAGGGTGAAGGCGCGCAAGATGCCCTTGGGCGGGACCACGGCTTTCCCGAAGCGGCGGATGGGCGAGAGGGCTGAATCGAGATCCACGAGGAAGAGGCGGCCGCCGCCGGAGCAGATCGCGTTATGGCGGAAATCTTTTTCGGCTTGGACGCTCCAGAGCAGCTTGCCGGTGTGGCGGTCGAGCACGAAGAGGATCTGGCTGGAGGCGGTGCGGGCGTTGGCGACGACGGTCTTGATCGGCTTGTGATCGGGATCTTCGAAGGGATCGGGTTTGTCCTGCGTCTTTTCTTTTGCCTGGGCGGATTTCGCGCGGGCCGCCGCGCCGCCGATCAGGTAGTCGCCTTCGACGTTTAAATATCCCCAGAGCGAATCGGACGGCAGGCGCAGTGCCTTGGGGAGGGGGAATTCGGTGCGCTTTACGCCCGTGCGCGCGTCGAGAACGACGCAGGCTTTTTCGGTGGCGATGTAGATGCCGTCGGAGGTGGAGACGAAGTTGGAACCGGTGCCGTTCGCGCCGGCCTGGTGGGTGGTGTTGTTGAAGAACGAGCCGACGCCGGGCATCGGCGTTTCCCAGAGGAGGCGGCCGGTGTAGATATCGGTGGCGCGGATGGCGTCGATCGTTTCGAGCATGAGGCGGCCGTCGCAGACCTGGGGCATGGGGCCGTGACCGTGACGCGGGAGGTTGCCGTCGTTGCTCGTGCCGCCGAACCAGAGGATTCCGAGCGGGGCTTTTACGAGCGAATCCATGGAGACGTGGGTGTTGGCGGCGTCGGCGTGTTCGTGGGTCCAGTTTCCCGCGCCGGGAGGGCCGCCGAAGCGGGTTAGCTTCAGGAAAGCGGCTGATGTTGAAACGGATGCGTTGTTCGCGTGGTTTTGGGCGACGTAAGCTTCAAGCTCCTGCTGCAGGGCTTGATCCGCGGGGAAGTAGGCGACGCCGTGATAGGGGTGGAGGGAGCGATGAATGGCGGCGACTGCGGCGGGGTTGCCCGCGAAAGCAGTGCGATCGGTTGCCAATACGATTGATGCAAAATACGGAGGGAGATTGGCGGTGACGATGTCGCCGACGACTACGGCTACTCGGGGACCGTACAGCTCGTCGCGATGAAAGCGCTCGCGCAATCGCTGGGCGGCGACCGGGTCGGGTTCGAGCAGGATGACGTGGAGCGAAGTCTTTTGGATGATCTCGCGGACCGTAGGTTCGCTGGATTGGCCGATCGCCAGGCAATAGCCCGCGTGCTCTGGAAAGTCCGCGATGGGCGGAGCCGCGGTTGGGTTTGTGGCTGCGATATCCGCGGCTCGTGCAGGTTTCGGCGATGCAGGTGGCGCGGTGCGTTCGGCTGATTCGGATCCGAAGCAGAAGACACGGCCGCGATCGGTCACGGCGAGCAAACGATCCGCGGCGGCGACCAGATCGACTACGTTTCCATCGACCGGCAGCTTCCAGAGCAGGTCCGGCGATTGGGGATCGAGTGGCAATTGTGCGGCGGCGATAAAGTTTGCGCCGCCGATGTATAATCGATCGGCGGCGCGGATCAGCACTGATCCGCCTCCCGCCAGGGGCGCTGTTACGGTTTGAACCTTGGGCAGGCCGAATAGTTTCTTGGGCTCGGAGTCGGGGCAGAGACGGTCGATTGCGAAGGTGGCGATTCCCTCGGACGTGGGCGCATAGGCGAGTTGTCCGTAGACCGCGGCTGCGGGTGGGACGAACATCGCAGGTTTGCCGTCGGACATTTTGAATGCCACGTCGCCGGCGAGGTAGTAGTCGCGGGTCGCGGTGACGCGGTCGCCGCCGAACTTGTAGGCGAGGTTGAACTGCAGCAGCTTGCCGGTTTTTCGGTCGTAGACCGCGGGCACGGAGCGGCCGTTGGGGACGAGCAGTCGATCGCCGTTGATCGCGAGTGATCCCTGTGGCGCGGTGCCGGAGAAGGAGGGATCGCCGTGTGGCTGGGTGATGAAGGCTGCGCCGTCGCCGGAGTTGCTCCAGACGACCTTGCCGGTTTGGGCGTCGAGGCAGTGCAGGAAGATTCCCATGAACGGCCAGACGCCGCCGGCGAAGTAGACCTTGCCGTCGGCGACGACCGGTCCGCCGCGCACGGCCCAGGTGTCGATCAGGCGCGCGTTGCCGAGGATGGGGCGGGTGCGCGGCGCGGCTTTGAATTTCCAGAACAGGCGGCCGGTGGCGGATTCGAGCGCGTACAGATAGCCGTCGTCGGAGCCGACGAAGAGGCGGCCTTTGTCATCGGCGGCGGGGGTTACGCGAACGGGGCCCTGGGTGAAGAAGCGCCACGCGAGTCGCCCGTCGGCTACGTCATAGGCCGCCACCGAATCGTCCAGTGGCGAGGCGACGATCATGCGCCCGCCGACCACGATCGGGTGGTACGCCGCGTCATCTTTCAGGCGGTTTTGATCGGGCCATGCGGGTTGCAGGGGCGGCAAGTCGATCGACCAGTGCAATGCGAGATTGGCCGGCAGTTTGGCATCGGTTGAGGAACTGTGCTGGGCGTCCGCGCCTTCCATGGGCCAGTCGGCCGCGGGCGCGATGCGCGCGACGAGCAGGAGCAATACCGCCAACAGGGGGGTAGGGGTCAGCGGTCGTGGCATAAGGACGGGATCCTCACAGGAGCGCTCGGCGGGCGCGGCCTCCGTGAGATTATACGGTTTGGTTTGGGGTTGTGTTGAGATGCGCCAATGCGCTGCTGGGTCGGCGAAAGCGCGACTCGACTGAGCTCGTCGAAGTCAAGCGACTTTTGCGCGGTTTGATCAGTGGGCGGTGATCGGTATTCCAGCGATCAGCGCTGCTGCGCCACGGCGGGTGGGTTCATCAGCGCCCGCGCGCCGTTAATGATGGTGTCCCACTGGAACGCCGGGCCCGGGTCCTGTTTGTCCTTCTGCACGTGGAAGTGGCCCATCAGGCCCTGGTATTTTTCCAGTTCCTCGTCCGGCAGCTTTTGCGGGATTAGGTTGCCCTCCTTGTCGCGCGGGTAGTCGCACTTCATCTTTGGGAAGACCGTGCAGAGCGTGGCGGTCAGCTTGATGAGCGACGCGTATTGCTGTGGCGTCAGATCGTACTGGTGATAGGTTTTTCCCTGCACCATGCCGGTTATCACGCCGTCGCGCGCGGGTCGCAGCACCGTCGATTGATCGCGCACGCCGCCGCCTTGGTAGCGGGCGGGTATGTGAATGACCGTGTGGCCCAGGTTGTCCTTGGCGTACCACTCGGAGAATGCGTTGTTCGCTCGCGTCGGATATGCGCCCATGTTCGCGATCTCAATCCCGATCGAGCGCGTGTTGCTTGTCGTCGCGTGCCAGGCGCGCTCCTTCAAATCCAGCGTCTGGTAGATCGTGCCGTCGATGTCGAGCATGAAGTGAACGGACAGCCCGCGCATGTCGTGCAGGACTTTGAAGCAGGTCTGGCTGGTGCCGGCGACATCGTAGTGATAGACGAATTGATCGACGCGCTGTTGAAGGTCTGAAAGCTTCCAACCGGCCCGCGCGTTTGCGAGTTGGGCATCGTTGAGCTCGAACTGCAGGCCGTTGAGCAGTTCGCGCGTGGTGGGCTGAGTCGTTGGCTTTGACGATGGCGAAACGTATCGCATGCTGTAACGATTCGGCGACGTGATGGTCAGCGCTGACGGCTTGCCGCTTTTCTTTGCATCCGCGACTTCCTGCGTGGTCGCCTCGAACGACGCCTTTTCGTACGGGGCGAATCGGCGGTCGGTGCGGTACGCGTCATATCCGCCGGGGTCGGTCCAAAGCACGACCGGCGCGCCGGTGTGGAATAATTGGCCGCAGACCATGATCTCATCGCCGGCGTGAGGCTCGGCGGTTCCGGGCGCGCCAAACTGTGCCGCCGTCGACGCTTGGGCCGGCGGGTTATGGGCAGTTTTGCAGGAGGCGAGCAACAGCGACGCAATCAGCAGGGGAGTCAGACGATTCACAGGGCAAAATCCTTTTCTCTTGAAGATCCCGCGGGAATTATATAATTTGTCGGCTCGCATTCCAGAACTCAAGCATAACTCAACAGGTGAGGTGATCGATGTTGCGCGTGGTGGTTGTGGGTTTGGGCCCGATCGGAATTGGGGCAGCGCGGGCGGTTTTGGCGGATCCGGGCATGGAACTGGTCGGGCTGGTGGATATCGATCCATCAAAGGTGGGCAAGAACGTGACGGAACTGGAGGGAGGGCCGGTCGTCTCGAAGTCGCTCAAGGAAGGCGCGGCGGGCGGGGCGGATGTGGCGATCGTCACGACTACGTCAAAGCTCGATCGCATGGCGCCGACGCTGCGCGAGGCGTTGGCGCTGGGCCTGCACGTCGTGAGTAGTTGCGAGGAGATGGCGTGGCCGAAGTATCGGCATCCGGAGCTCGCGGGACAGTTGGACGCCGAGGCGAAACGCGCGGGGAAGGCGCTGCTGGGGACGGGCGTGAATCCGGGGTTCGTGATGGACCTATTGCCGGTCGTGCTGTCGTCGATGGTATTGACAGCCAGTCGCGTGCGCGTGTTGCGGCAACTGGATGCTTCGACGCGGAGGCGGCCGCTTCAGCAGAAGGTGGGCGCGACGATGACGCGAGAGCAGTTCGCGGGGCTGAAGGCGAAGAACGAGATCGGTCACCAGGGGCTTGCCGAATCGGTGGCGATGATCGCCGCGGCGCTGGGACGCGAGGCGAAGGGCGGCAGCATCGAGGTGACGCTCGATCCGGTGATGGCCGAGCGCGACATCCCGTCGGCGATGGGCGTGATCAAGCCGGGGCAGGTGTGCGGGATGCATAACGTGGGGCGGTGGTCGGACGCGGCGTTGTCGATCGAATTGGATCTGACGATGGCGGTCGGGCTGAACGGCTCGAAGGACGCGGTGGAGATTGACGGGCCGGTGCCGCTCAAGCTGGAGATCCCGGGCGGAACGCCGGGCGACACCGCGACGGTGGCGGCGCTGGTGAACTGCGCCCGCGCGCTGCCGCGGGCGCGGGCGGGATTGCTGACGATGCTGGATGTCGGCGCGTGCGGAGCGCGGGCGGCGGGGTGAGCGCGCTCCGACATGTGGAAACTAACCTCCGGCCACTTTAGCCTGTCCTTGCTGGCGACAGGGGGGCGGGCATTTGGAAGGAGCACGTCATGGTTCGAGCGATTTTGTCGCTGGGTTTGTGGATCGGACTGTTGGGCATCAGCGGGTGCATCGCCTTTGGCGGCACGACCATTCAACCTACCAGGGGACAGGAACTGATCGATCTGAAGGCGGCGCTGGACCGCGGATCGATCACGCAGGCGGAGTATGAATCGACCAAGGCGCAGATTGTAAATCGTCGCTGAACTCGCGCGATTACCCGGTCGTCGCTCAGCTCTTGGTCACCTTCGCGGGTTGCTTGGCGAGCGAGGCTTCGAGCCGCGCCCGCTGGCCCTTTGCGGCCTCGAGTTGCTGCGTGGCGGTCTTCGCGTCGACTTGCACCTGCGCGAGACGATCGGCGGCGGTTTTGCTGGCTGGTGTTTTGGCGGCGATCGCCTTGGTGGCGGTTTCGAGATCCGTCTTGGCCTTGGCGACCGCCTGTCTGGCGGCGGTGACCTCGGGGCTGGTTTCTGGAGAGAGCTTGGACGCTGCCTTTGCGTCGGCCAGCGCGGCTGCGGTTGTCTTGGCATCCGCGTCGGCTTTCGTCAACGCGCTGGTGCGCGATTTGACCTCTTCGTTCTTCGCTGCGACCTGCTTGGTCAACTCCTCCATCGCGGCAGCCTTCTCGGCGGCGAGCTTGGCCTTTGTCTCGACCTTGGCGGCGAGCTCCTTGTCCTCCGGCGCGGCGGCGGCTTTGGACTTGGCGCGCTCGGCGGAGGCGGCGGCTTCATCGGCGGCGGTCTTGGCAGCGTCGAGCTTGGACTTGGCGGCTGCGAGCTGGGTGACGGCTGTCTCCAGCGCGGCCTTGGCCTTCGCGCGGGCGGTGGTCGCGGCTTCGACAGCGGATTGTTTGGCCGGCAGCGTTTCCTTTGCGACCTTTGCCTTGTTGGCCACATTCGCGGTGGCGGCGTCGAGCTGGGCTTGGGCGGCGGCGATTGCCTTGGTCGCCGCGGCTTGCGTGTCGTTGACGGCCTTCAGTTCGCCGGCTGTCTGTGCCGCCGCGTCCTGGGCGATCTTGAGATCGCCGGCGGCCTTGTCGGCGGCGGCTTTGAGATCCTTCAATCGCTGGTCGATACCGGCGAGTTGCTGCGCGACGGTAGGCGGGTTGGCGGTGAGGTCGCCGGCGCGTTTGCCGTCGGCGACGTTCCAGACGCGGATCGCGCCGGTGTAGTCGCCGGCCACCACGCGGTTGCCGTCGTAGCTGAGCACCGAGCGCAGCGCGATGTCGTCAAACGGTTCGAATGATTTGAGCGGCGCGCCGTCCGGGGCCCAGAGCTTGACCACGCGGTCGCGGCCACAAGAAACGAGGCGGCCATCGTGGGTGAAGGCGACGCTCAGCACGCCGCCCGCGTGCGCCTGGATCGTCTTGGCCATCGTGCCGTCGGACATGTTCCAGAGCTTGATCGTGCCGTCCTGGCTGGCGCTGGCGAGGATGGTGGAGTCGCCGCGGAAGCAGGCGTCGGTCACGCCTTCCTTGTGGCCGGCGCAGTTGTACAGCTCGCGCGCGGTCTTGGGTTCCCAGACCCAGAGCCCGCCGGCGCGATCGCCCGAGGCAAGGAAGCGGCCGTTGGCGCTGTAGGCGACGGCCTGCACCCAGTCGGTGTGCTTCTTGATCGAGTGCTCGACCGAGCCGTCGGCCGTGTTGTAAATCTTCAGCGACCGCAGCGGCGTCCCCAGCGCCACCTGCGTCTGATCCGGCGATACGTCGGCGGTGATGACGGCGTCGAATTCATCGCCCACTTCGGCCACGCGGTTGCCCGTCGCGACGTCGAACGCGATGACCTTGCCCGACTTGGCGCCGATGCCGCCACCGGCCAGCAGCAGCGAACCGTTCTGCGAGAACTTCAGCGAGTAGGCGATCCCTTCGGGATAGGGAAGGATGCCGACGAGGCCGAGCGTGTCGGCGTTGTAGAGGACGATCTGGCGCTGCCCGCCGATGGCGATCAGCGGCGCCCACGGGCTGGCAGCGAGCGCCGTCAGCGCGGCGGGATGCTTGGTGGTGGCGATGGGCTCGATCGACAGATCTTTTGGCATCGCTACGGGGCCGGTCGGTTTGCCCGAGACGGTGACCACAGCGAGGTTGTTCTTTGGCTTGTTGATGACGACGGTCGAGCCGCTGGTCTCGGGTGCGCCGCCCGCGATCCATGCCTTGATGACGGCGATGTCCTTGTCGGCGAGCTTGTCGCCTTTGGGCGGCATGTTGGGCTCTTCCGCCCACGTGACGGCCTTGAACAGCTTGGACGAATCCGGATCGCCCGGCTCGACCGCCTTGCCGCTGCCCCCGCCCGCGGACATGGCGGCGTAGTTCGACAGGTCAAGGCCGCCCTTTTTCTTGTCGGGGTTGTGACAGTTGAGGCAGGCGTTGCGGAAGAGGGGCAGGACGTGATCTTGGTAGGTGACCTTGGGCGCGTCGGCGGCGTGCGACAGAGGGCCAGCGCAGGCGACGACGAGCATGGAAAACGACACGATTAACGAAGTCTTACTCATGGCACTTGATGTACAATCGAAGGCGAAATTTGTGGCGACGGAATCAGGGGTTGTCCAATTCTTCCCGCGAGAGCCCCAGGCGTGCGCCGTGGAACACGCGCAGGACACGCACGGTGCCAGCCGCCTCGTCTATTCGGAAGACGATGCGGTGTGATTTGAAGACGAGTTGGCGCAAGTCCATGCCGAGTTCGTCGGCCTCACGAGCACGGCCACAGCGTTTGGGCAACGACTCCAGCTTATGAACCAGCTTATAGAGTCCCCGCAACCAGCGCTCGGCGTTTTCGGGCGAGCGGGCCTGGATGTAGGCGAACGCTTCGGCGATGTCGTCTTCGGCCGCCGCTGTGACGACGACGTCGTAGATCATCGTTTGAGCCTGATGCCAGCTTTGGCCGCGATGGCTTCGAGCGCCTCACGCATCGGCCTGCCTTCGCCGCGATCCGCCTGGGCTAATCCCTCGCGAAGCAGCGCTTGCGTCGTTCCGCCTTCGAGTTGGTCCAGCAGTTTCTGATACGACGCCGCATCCTGCACGACAATCTGCGCCTCGCCGTTGACGGTCAGCACTTCGGGCTGGCCTGTTCGCTTCAATCGCTTGATGTGAGCTTTGGCGTTACGCTGAAAATCTGACAGTGGACGAATGTTTCGAAGATCGATCATCGGGGCGCCTTTCATGGAATTTACTGCAAATTCTATGCAGGCTGCCCAATTCGCACAATCGCCTAGTGATTAAAGATGAACTCCTCCGAGTTCAAGAGCGCCCAGAACAGGTCCTCCAGCAGCTTTTTCTGCTCGTCGGGCGTCTTGGTCTCCTCCAGGATCTTATCGATCTTTTCGACTTCCTTGGCGGTCGGCTGGCGCGTCAGCGTGCGCAGGTAAAGGTCACTGACGATCTCCTGCGGGGACTTTTTATCCGCCAGCATCTTGCCGATCACAGCGCCGTTGGCGACCTTGCCCTGCACGGTGTTGCCGTTGAGCAGGTGAAGGGCCTGCGACAGGTTTGGTTCCATCGATACTTCGCACGAGCAGACCGTCTCGCGCGTCGCGCGGCCGAAGGTCGTCAGGAAGTAATCGGTCGTCCGGCCGTCGGCGATCTGCACCGCCCGCGAGCCCAGCGGCAGGCCCTTGAACTTCTGCTTCGACTCCGTGGTCTGGTTGATGATGTCGAGCAGCACCTCGGCGCGGATGCGGCGGATGCCGGCGTGCGAGAAGTTCTTCTCGTCAAGCTCGTTAGTCGCGTTGGTCGCGGTGGCGAGTTGGTAGGTGCGGCTGGTGCAGATGTCACGCACGAGACGCTTGAAGTCGTACTTATACTCCTGGAAGTGCTGGCCCAGCGCGTCGAGCAGCTCGGGGTTGGAGGCGGGGTTGCTGATGCGGACATCATCGACCGGGTTGATGATGCCGCGGCCGAAGAAGTGGTTCCAGACGATGTTCGACAGGTTCTTGGCGAAGTATGGATTCTCCGGCGACGCGAGCCAGTTGGCGACGACCTCGCGGCGATCCTTGCCTTGCGGGATCGGGCGGGTGGTGGCTTCGCCGAGGAACTTGGGATCCTTCACCGCGCCCTTGAGTGGGTGGTTGACGGTGCCGCCGTTGCTGTTGAAGACGATCACCTCGCGCGGGTCTTCGCCCGGCTTGCGGCCAACCTGCGCGAAGAATGCGGCGAACTGGTAGTAATCATCCTGTGTCCAGCGATCGAACGGATGGTTGTGGCACTGGGCGCACTGGATGCGCATGCCCATGAAGACCTGGGCGGTGTTCTCGGCGACCTTCAGCGTGTCGCGCTCCACCTGATAGTAGTTGGTCGCCGGGTTGTTAAACGTGCCGCCGGTCGAGCTGAGCAGCTCCTTCACGACTTCATCGAACGGCACGTTCCGCGCGATCTTGTCCTGCAGCCAGTTGTAATAAAGGACGACCGCCTTATAGCTCATCCGGTTGTTGTCGTCCGAGCGAACCTGAAGCAGCTCGGCCCACTTCATCACCCACATCTCGACGAATTCCTTGCGGCTCAGCAGCTCATCGACGAGCTTTTCGCGCTTCTTCGGATCGGTCGAGCTCATGTAGCGATCGTACTCCTCGCGATTGGGGAGCTGGCCGATCACGTCGAGGTAAACGCGGCGGAGGTAGGCATCGTCGCTGCCCAGTTCAGACGGCAAAATCCGCAGCTTCTGCAGCTTGGCATCGACGAAGGAATCGATGTAGTTGAACTCCGGCGTGCTCGGCCAGGTGTACTTGAGGTTTTTCGGGATGACGATCACCTGGGAGCCGACGGTGAAAGTCGCGAAGCGGGCCATGACGAACGCCTCGCCGCGCTTGTTCGCGGTCACCAGGCCGTCTTCGCTCACGGTGGCGGAGTTGTCGTTGTTCGACAGGAAGAGCACCAGGTTGGTCACGTCGCGGTCAGTGCCGTCGGAGTATTTGGCACGCGCGGTGAACTGCATCTTGTCCCCCTCTTCCATCACCGCATTGCGCGGCATCAGCTCGAGGCTGACCGGCTTGGCGACGCTCGCGCTATCCTGCGGCGCGCCCGCGTCGAGCCAGCGCATGAGGGAGGCATAGAGGTGCGAATCTTCCTTGAAGCGCGTGCCGCCGGTGTGCGGGGCCTTGCCGGTGCACTTGGTCAGCAGCAGGCTGTCTTCGGGGATGGCGAGGTTGATGCGGCGGCCCGGCTGTTCGCGGGTGAGACGTGTGTAGTCACCGTCGGGATCAAAGCCGAAGAGCGAGAGGCGAAAGCCATCCTTGCCGCGGGCGCTGCCGTGGCAGCCGCCGGTGTTGCACCCGGCGCGGAGGAAGACGGGCATCACGTCGAGCTTGAAGGAGATCGGACGATCGACCTTCGCATCCTTCACGGTCACCGGCAGCTTG
>JAQGHM010000179.1 GCA_028291615.1 Phycisphaerales bacterium
TCGCCATCTGCGACGTCGATGACAAGCAGATCGCCGAAGCCAAAAAAGCGGGCGGTGACGCGGTCAAGACCGCCAAGATTTACACCGACTATCGCCGCCTCCTCGAAGACGCCAAATCCTACGACGCCGTCTTGATCGCGACGCCCGACCATTGGCACGCCCCGCTCTGCACCGCCTTCCTCAAGGCCGGCAAGCACATCTACTGCGAAAAACCCCTCACTCACACCATCGCCGAAGCCCGCGCCCTGCGCGATCTGGTCAAAGCCAACCCCACCCTCGGCACCCAGATGGGCAACCACGGCAGCGCCGAGCCAACCCTCCGCCGCAGCGTAGAACTGATCCGCGCCGGCGTGCTGGGGCAAGTCCACAACGTCTACACCTGGCTCGACGGCGGCGGCTTTCCGCACGCCCAGGAACGCCCCAAGACCGAGGACGCCGTCCCGCCCGGTTTCAACTGGGATTTCTGGTGCGGCCCCTCCCCGTACCGCCGCTTCAAAACCGGCATGTATCACCCCTTCGCCTGGCGCGGCTGGTTCGATTTCGGCAACGGCCAACTGGCCGACTTCACCTGCCACATCTTCAATACCGCCATGCGCGCGCTCGACCTCACCTACGCCACGAAAATCGAAGTTGCCGGCACGGATCTCGGCAAGGAATCCTACGGCACGACCAACCAGCTCAAGATGCACTTCCCCGCGCGCCAGGGCGCAAACCCCACCCGCAGTCTCGACCCGCTCACCCTCCACTGGTCCGACGGCGGCCCCCGCCCCGACGACGAAATCCTCAAGGACGTCATCGCCACCTACAAGACCCCCCCCAAGGGCGGCTGCCTCATCGTCGGCGAAAAAGGCAGCATCTTCGCCAACCCCTGGAACGCCGGCGCGGTCATCAAGCTCAATGACGAAGAGAAATTCCACGGCGTCCAGGACCACGAGGCCACCAAGGAAATCCCCATCACCCTCCCGCGCAAGGTCACCCACATGCAGGAATGGGTCAACGCCTGCAAAGGCAACGGCAAGGCCTGGTCCGATTTCGATTTCGGTGGCCACTTAACCGAGATCGGCCTCACCGGCGTCATGGCCCTCCGCATCGGTCGCGACATCGAATGGGATGCCCAGCAGATGCACGCCAAAGACGCCCCGCAAGCCGCGCAACTGGTTAAAACGGAGAACCGACGGGCATGGGTAATCTGAACCGACTATCCTCCCTGATTTCGGCGATCCTGCTGATGACCTCGACTCATTCATTCGCGGCCGGCAAAGAGGTGCTCGCCGAGCGCGGCATGGTGGCCACGTCGCACAAGAAAGCCGTCGCGATCGGCGTCGAGATCCTGCGACGCGGCGGCAACGCCATCGACGCCGCCATCGCCACCAACGCCGCCATGGGCGTGGTCGAACCCATGTCCTGCGGGGTAGGCGGCGACCTTTACGCAATAGTCTGGGACGCCAAGACGAAAAAGCTCTACGGCCTCAACGCCAGCGGCCGCTCACCCTACGCCGCGACCATCGACTACTTCACCCAGCACGGCTTAAAGGAAATCCCCGCCAGTGGCCCGCTTTCATGGTCTGTCCCCGGCGCGGTGGACGGGTGGGATCAGTTGCGGCAGAAGTTTGGCACGATGGGTTGGGACGAATTGCTCGCGCCGGCGATCGAGTGCGCGGAGAAAGGCGTCGAAGTCCCTCCAACCATCGGCGGATTCTTCCAAGCCGCTGAGCCGGTGCTCCAGCGCCACCCCGACGCGGCCAAGACGTACCTCAAAGACGGCCGCGCCCCCCACGCCGGCGATGTGTTCGTCAATCCGTTCATCGCGAAGACTTATCGCGAGATTGTCCGCGGCGGACGCGACGCCTACTACAAAGGCCGCATTGCCAAAGAGATTGTCGATTTCTCTCAAAAGAACGGCGGCCTCTTCGCCCTGCGCGATTTCCAAGACCACACCAGCACCTGGGTCGATCCCGTCAGCACCACCTATCGCGGCGCGCGCGTCTGGGAAATCCCGCCGCCCGGGCAGGGGATCAGTGTCCTGCAGATGCTCAACCTGATCGAACCGTTCGACGTCAAATCGATGGGCGCTGGGTCAGCCGACTGGCTCCAGTTGTTCATCGAGTCCAAGCGCCTCGCCTATGCCGATCGCGCGAAGTACTACACCGATCCCGAGTTCGCAAAGGTCCCCGTCGCGCAGCTCATCTCTAAAGCGTACGCGCAATCGCGCCGGCCGACGATCGACCTGAAGAAAGCGGCAGACCACGTCCCCCCCGGCGAGGTCGCACTGGCCGGCGACACGATCTACCTGTGTGTCGTCGATAAGGATCGCAACTGCGTCTCACTGATCCAGAGCAACTACAACGGCTTCGGCTCGGGCCTCGTACCGGGCGATCTCGGCTTTGCACTGCAGAACCGCGGCACGCTCTTCGCCCTCGACCCGCACCACGCCAACCACCTCGAGCCGCATCGCCGCCCATTCCACACCATCATCCCCGCGCTCGTGACGAAGGACGATCGCCCCTGGTTCGTCTTCGGCGTCATGGGCGGCGACATGCAGCCGCAGGGCCACGTCCAGGTGCTTGTCAACCTTCTCGACTTCGGCATGGACGCGCAAGCCGCCGGTGACGCCCCGCGCGTGGAGCACATTGGCTCGGCGACACCGACCGGCCGGCCGGAGCAGGGCGTCGGCACCGTGCAGGCCGAGCCGGGCGTCGACAAGGCGGTGACCAAGGAATTGGAACGGCGCGGCCAGCACATCGTCACCATCCGCAAGAACGGCGGCGGCTACCAGGGCATCCTCATCGACCCCACCACCAACACGCTCCGCGGCGCCAGCGAATCCCGGCGCGACGGCGAAGCGAAAGGGTACTAGCGCGCATGCTGATCGGCCCGCAGAAATCACTCGGCGACGAGCAGTCGCGCATGAACGACTCCACGCGCGGCCAGTGGGATTGGTATGCCTCCCATCGCCGGCAAATCGAGCGGTTGATCGTCCCCGAAGCGCGCGGCGGGCGCATCTGCGTCCTGGGCGCCGGCAACTGCAACGACCTGGATTTGAAATGGCTGGTTGAGGCGTACGCGGAAGTTCACTTGGTCGATATCGACCCCTCGGCGTTGGAGCGCGCCGCGGGGCGGCAGGCCGTTGCGGGCCACGCGCGGCTTCGATTGCACGCGCCCGTGGACCTGACCGGAATCGCAGGCCTGACCGCGGGATGGCGGGGACGAGCGGTCAACCATGCCGAGGCGGAGGCGGCGATCCGCGCAACGTCAACAAACTTTGAAACAGCAACGTCGATCGGCGCTAACTTTGACGTGGTGCTTTCGCCATGCGTGCTATCGCAACTCCTCTGCGGCGTCCGCGACATGCTGGGCAAAGGCCACGACGTCTGGCCCGCACTGAAATCCGCCATCCGATCGCGCCATCTAAAGACCGTCACGCAATTGCTGAAACCGAGCGGCAGGGGGGTCTTGATCGTCGATCTCGCGTCCAGCAAACGGCTGCCGGGACTGGACCGTGCTAAGGAGGCGGACTTGGCGGCTTTGATGAGGATGTCGGTTAACGAAGGCAAAGGCTTTCGCGGTTTGGAGCCGGCAGAGTTGGAGTCGCTGCTGCGGCGCGACGGCGTCACGACGAGCATCAGCGCACCATGGCTTTGGCACCTCGGCTGGGGGAAGGCGTTCCTGTGCTATGGGATGACGATCCGGCGCGGCCTCTGAGCGCGCTACCTGGCGACGACCTCGGGCGCAAGCGCTTCTTCGATCGGTTCGACCGGTGACGGCTCGTCGCCTCGCCGTTTTCTGCGGACGGAAAGATCGTCGAACAAGCTGTACGCCACGGGAGTCACCAGCAGCGTCAGCAGCAACGACAGCGCCTGACCGCCCACGATCACCTTCGCCATGCTCGATCGTGACGCCGAACCCGGGCCTTCGCCCAGCGCGATCGGCACCATGCCGGCGATCAGCATCAGCGTTGTCATCAGGATCGGCCGCAGGCGCGTGCGGTTAGCTTCCATGATCGCCCAGGTGCGCGTGCGCTTCTCGAAGGAGAGCCGCATCAGGAAACGCTGCCATGCGGAGGTTTGTCCCGCTGCGCCGGGATCGCGAAAACCGGGCGGGACTTCGGTCGGATCTTCCTTGGCGCGGTGGCGGAGGATGTTGGTGTAATCGACCTGGAGAATGCCGTTCTTCTTCACGATTCCGAAGAGCAGGAACACGCCCAGAATCGAATAGATCGTCAGCGCCTGCCCGGTGAAAATTAGTGACAAGATCGCAAACGGAATCGTCAGCGGCACGGCCAGCAGGATGGTGATCGGGTGGACGAACGATTCGAACTGCGCTGCCAGGATCATGTACATGAAGATGAAGCTGAAGCCGAACGCCATGAGGAACGCGCTGTTCGATTCGGCCTGCGTCTTGGCTCGGCCGGAGGCGATGAGCTGGTAATTGGGCGGCAGGCCCTTTCCGTCGTCCAGATTGCGGGCAGCGGCCTCGAACGCGGTGACCGCGTCCGACGTCGCCGCGCCGGCGAGGTTGGCGACCAATGTGATCTTGCGCTGCCGCGCGAAGCGATCGATCTGGGCCGGCCCTTTCGATTCCGTCAGTGTGGCGACGCTGGTCAGTTTGACCAGCTTGCCTTCTTCGCCTGAGCCTGAGGTTGAGTCCGCCGGGGCCGATGATGTCGAGTCTGCCGGTTTCTTCGTCGTCGGGATGTTCAGGTTTTCGATTGCCCGGCGGTCCTCGCGGTCAATCCCGGTGGCGCGCAGCCAGACGTCGTACAATTCCCCGAGTTGATTGTCCTTATAGTCGGACACGATCTGCCCGCCGACGAATGTCTGCAGCGTCGATGCGATCGATTGGATCGAGACACCCAGGTCGCTCGCGCGCTCGCGGTTGACGTTGACGCGCACCTCCGGCTTGCGAAGCGCCAGCGTGGTGTCGACATCCGCCAGGCCCGGGTTCCGCCGCAACTGCTCGATGATTCCGTCGGCGTATTCGCCCAGCTTGCTCAGGTCCGGGCCGACCAGTGTCATTTCCACGTCCGCGTTGACCGTTCCGGCGGAAATTGCTGCGGGGATCTGCACGCTCGACCGCAGGTCGGGATAGTTCGCCAGCACCTTCCGCGCCCGCGCCATGATGTCGGACTGGGAGAATTTGCGGCCCGTCTTCGGATCCTTCTTGCGGTCATCAAGGTCGATCAGGCGCACGTAAATCCCGCCCTGAGTCACGTCGCCCTGTCCCTTGGATATCTTTCCCGACGTGTCGCCCAGCGTCGTCAAGACGTTGATCACCTCGGGCCACTTGCGAAACTCCGCCTCGATCTCCTTGAACGTGCTGTCGGTGCGCTCGAGCGTCCATCCGGCGGGCGTGGTGATCGCCACCTCGTACTCGGATTGGTCGTCCTTGGGCAGGAAGTCGAGGCCGACCATGCCAAACAGTCCGGGGTAATGCAGCGCCTTGTTCGGGAAGATGCTCATCGTCACCAGGGCGGCGGCGAGCATGATTACCCAGCGATGCCGGAGGCTCCAGCGCAGGCTCCAGAGGTACGGGCGCTCGACCAAACGCCCGTAAATTCCACCGGAATGGTGACTCGCGCCCTGTTCGCGCGCGTGCTTCGAGAGCTTGAGAAATCGCGAGCAGAGCATCGGGGTGAGCGTGAAACTGACGGCCATCGAACAGAGGATGGAGACTGCGCAGGTCACGCCGAAGGAATAAAAGAATCGCCCGACGCGGCCGGACATGAAGGCGATCGGCAGGAAGATGACGACCAGCGAAAGCGTGGTCGCAACAACAGCCAGCGTGATCTCCTTCGTAGCGCCCAGCGCCGCATCCCACGCCCCCATCCCCTTTTCTTCCATCCAGCGGAAGATGTTTTCGTGCACGACCACCGCGTCGTCAATCACGATCCCGACCGCCAGAACCAGCGCCAGCATGCTGATGTTGTTCAGCGTGAAACCGAGCCAGTTCATCACCATGAACGTCGCAATTAACGAGATCGGGATCGACAGCCCCGCGATCAGCATCGTCCGCCAATCCCGCAGGAAAAGCAGGATCGTTACCATGACTAGGAATGCGCCGATCACCAGGTGTTTCTTCACCTCGTGCAATGACGCGTTGATGAAACGCGACTGGTCACGAATGACTTCCAGCCGCAGATCCGACCGTCCCTCCGCCGCAAACGCCGCGTCCAGTTCCTTCAGCTTCTTTTTCACCGTGTCGATCACTTCGACGGTGTTGGTGCCGGACTGCTTCTGCACGATCAGGAGCACCGCGTTGTCGCCGTCCAAGCGGCCGAGCGAGCGCGGTTCTTCCACGTCGTCGGCGACCGTCCCCACGTCGCGGACGCGGATCGGTTGGCCGCCGATGTTCGCGACGATGATCTCCTTAAATTGGCTCGTCTGTTCGATGCGTCCCATCGTCCGCAGGATCGGTTCCCGCTGGCCCTGATCCACGCGGCCGCCCGGCAGTTCCAGGTTCTGGTTTGCCAGCGCCAGGCGGACCTGCTCGATCGACAGGTGATACGCTTCGAGCTTTCGCGCGTCCACCGTCACCTGTACGGCGCGCTTGCGGCCGCCGACCAGCGTGACCGAGCCGACGCCGCTGAGCGACGACAGCGAATCCTTGATCTGCTTGTCGGCGATCTCGGTGATCTCGCGCAGCGTCCGCTTGCCGGAAACCGCCAGGGTCATCACCGGCGACGCGTCAACATCGAACTTGTCGATCACCGGCGCATCCGTGCCGGCCGGCAGGCGCGACAGGATCGTGTTGATCTTTCCCTGCACTTCCTGCTGCGCCACGTCGCGATTCTTTTCCAGCACGAACGTGATCACGACCGACGTGATCCCCTCTTTGGTCGTCGATCGCAATTCGTCGATCCCGGAAATGGTGTTGACCGCCTCCTCGATCATCTTGGTGACGCCGGTCTCCATTTCCTCGACGCTGGTTCCCGAGCGCGTCGTCGTCACGGTGACAATCGGGAGGTCAACGTTTGGAAACAGGTCCACGCCCATCTTGCTGTACGCAAGCATCCCGAGCACGACCGGCAGCGTGATCAGCATGGTCGTGAAAACCGGACGTCGGACGCAGAGTTCGGAGACGGTCATAAATGAAGGATGAATGCTTAAGGATGAAGGATGAATCAGAATTATCGCGTTATTCGTCCTTGGTCGGGTTCGAGGTCGCTTGCGACGCGGTTGGGGCGTTCACTATCACCGGCACGCCGTTCGCCAGTTTGTTGGTGCCCCTGATGACCAGTTCTTCGTTTCCCTTCAAGCCCGAGGTGACCTCGACGTAGGTATTGTCCGGCGAATGGGCGTCCCCCGGCTTTACGTCGATTTCGACGGCCTTGCCTTCGCGGACGGTGAAGACCTTTTCCACGCCCGCGAAAGTGACCAGCGATTCGCGCGGTGCGAAGACGATGTTTGAATCGACGCGCGTCTGCACGCTCGCCCGCGCGAACGAGCCGGGTTTCAGGCGGTGGTCGTTATTGGGGATCAGCACCTCGATCGAGAACGTACGGTTATCGGGATCGATCTGCGGGTTGATGCGGGAGACCGCGCCGGAGAAATCCGAGCCCGGATACGCTTCGACGTTGGTCTTTACTTTCTGCCCCACCTTGATTTCAGCCACGTATCGCTCGGGCACCTTGGCCCGTAGCTTGATCGGCGTATCGTCCACCAGTCGGTAACAGGGTGTGATCTCTTTCACCAACTCTCCGACGTTGACGTACCGCGCCGTAACCACATACGTATGCGCTTCGCCCGGTGGCTTTCCCGTGTCCACCGGCTGGGTGGTCGCTTCAGACGTGCTTGGGGCACGGGTCGTCGCGTCATTTAACCGTTGATTGGCGATATCCAGATCTCCTTTGAACGACCACGCCTGTGCGACCAGCGTGCGCGCCGTGAGGAGTTCCACGTCGTAGCTTGATTTGGCTACGCTCACCGCGGTTTCCATGTCTGAGAAATCCTGCTCCGACATCAATGGCGGCTGCGATTCGAAGAGCTTCTTTCCCCGCTTGTATTTCGCCTCCGCGTTTTCCGTCTGGAGCCGGGCCTTGACGACCGGCGGAATCTTCGCGACGTCGAAATCCTTTGACGGCAGCTCTTTTAAACCTAATTTCGCCAGCGATTCCTCCAGGGCAAGTTGCGCTTTGGCCACGTTGAGCTGGTAGTCGTTGGGCTTGAGCTGAACCAGCGGCTCGCCGGGGGCGACGGTGTCGCCGATGTCCTTATAGAGCGCGATGATGCGGCCGGGGACTTTGGCGGAGACGACCGTCTCCTCGTCGCCAAAGAGCGTGCCGACCACGTCGACCGAGCGCTGCACCGGCAGCAATTTGACGGCCCGGAGAGTGACCGGAACCGTCGTCGCGCCGCGCCCCAGAGTCTGTGCCTGCCCCTTTCGCTCGCAAGCGGTGAGCATCGTCGCGGCGACGGCGGCGAGCGCGGCGACGGTGGTCGTTAACACGATGTGGTGCAGCTTACCGGTGGGTGGGTGCATGGCGATCACGGTTCGAGAAATTGGACGCCGACCCAATTCGCTTCCGTCCGATTGACGGTCCTGATTTGCTTTCTACAATACTGGCGGGTCGGTTTTGAGGAGTATAGGAAATTCCCGACCGGGGGGCAAGCCGCCCAACTGATCCTGACAACATGCAAAGACCCGACGAGAAGAAACGACAACTGATCGCGGCGACGGCGGCCAAGCTTTTCGCGACCCGGCCGTTCCACAAGGTCAAACTTGACGACGTCGCCGCCGAGGCGGGCGTCGGCAAGGGGACGCTCTACGTTTACTTCAAGAGCAAGGAAGACCTCTACTTCTGGCTCATTTACGACGCCTTCTCGCAGGTCATCGAACAACTCGAATCGCAATTGGGCCGCGGTGAACTGTCCGCTTCGCAAACGTTGCGGCGCATCATCGCCGAGTTGGTAAAATTCGGCTTCGACAATCCCCAGCTTTTCGAATTGATGCGCTCCGCCGGCCCGCGGATCAAGGACGAGCGTTGGGAAACCAAGCGAAAAGAATTGGTCACGCTCATTGAGAAGACAATCCGCCGCGGCAACAAATCAGGCGAGTTCGACGACCCGCATCCCGAGATCACGGCGCTTTGCCTGCCGGGATTCATGCGCTCGGTTATGCTCTTCGGCTCGCGGGGGCTGGACGAGCGGACGGTCGTCGTACAAATCACCCGACTGGTCGAGCGGGGCGTTTGCGGCGGCGAAGGAAGCGATAAGAACGACAAGCGCAACGTGGCGGTCGCTACGGGAAGGAACGGTCGATGAGGGTTCTGAGATGGTTGGCTGCGACGGCGCTTATGCTGGGCGCGGCGGGATGCGTGAATCAGCGGGCGGAGATCGCCAAGTATCGTAAATTCCTCAATGAAGGCGTCCTCACGAATGTCCCCGAACTGGTGCGGGGTGAAGAGCTCACCCTTGAGCGCGCCATCCTGCTCGCCAACCAGGACAACGAAAACCTGATGATCCGCGGCGAGGATTTCATCCAGGCGATGAACGACAAGGACCGCGCCTTTGCCCAGTTCCTCCCGACCATCAGCATCTCCCCCAACTACACGATTGTTGACAACTCCAGCGCCAGCCAGACTTCGACCACCTCCAACGGCGTCGCCCGCCCGGTCGGCACGGCCGGTGGTTTTAAAACCATCGGCAAGACGCTCCGCCGGTTTGAAGTCCCCGCCGTCGCGAGCGGAAACCTCTTCCACGGCTTCCGCGATCTCCAGGCCCTTGAGGCCGAAGACTGGACCATCGAGCAGCGCCGCCAGTTGATGCTGGATGCCCAGGCTACACTCTTTCTTGAAGTCGCCCAAGCCTACTACCAGGTGCTCCTCGCTGAGCGTTCGATCGATGTGTTGACCCGGTCGTTGGCGGCGCAGCAGGAGCGTGTCCGCGATGCCCAGGGAAAGATTAACGCCGGCACCGGCAAGCCGCTCGACCTCGCCCAGGCCGAAGCGCAGGCTGCCTCGACCCGTGTCTCGGTCGTACAAGCTCGGGGCGACGCGGCCAACGCGCGAACGCTCCTTGCCTTCCTCATCGGCACCAGGGAAGTCAGCGGCCCCCTCCGGGACAACTTCCCCGTCCCGGCTCAGCCACTGCCCATCGAAGAACTTCTCTCCCAGGGGTGGACCAGCCGGGAGGATTACAAAGCCGCACAGGCCGCCGTCGAAGCCGCGACCTACAACGTCCAAGCTGCCATCGGCGAGTACTATCCCTCCGTTTCGCTCAACATCACCGGCTACCTCTTCCGCGAAAACTACGCCGACGCCAGCAAGTGGAACACGCTGTTGCAGGTCAACATCCCGATCTTCTCGGCCGGCGTGATCGAGGCCGATGTCCGCACCGCCTGGTCCAGGCTGCGCCAGGCCGCGCTCGCACAGTCCCTCATCCGGCGGCAGGTTGAACAGGAAGTCCAGCAGCGCTATCAGAATTACCTGACCAGCACCAGCAAGCTTCGCGAACTCGACGCGCAGATTCGCGCCGCCACTGAGGCCTACCGCCAGGCCAAGGCCGGCTTCGACGCCGGCACCGCGATCTACCTCGAAGTGCTGACCGCCCAGAACGTCCTGCTCGACAGCGAACTGCAAGTCGCCACCGAAGCCTACAACCAGAAGGTCATCTACCTCGACCTGCTCCGCACGACCGGGCGGATCAAGTACGCGACCGTCCAACACCCGACGACTGGTCCCACCACCGCGCCTGCAACGATGCCGACAACGATGCCGGCGCGATAGGATGTTGGCCGCCCGAGGCAACGGGCCCGACGCAACGATGTAATCCGTTGTACCTCGCGCCATGCAAAAGCTTGCAGAAATCTGTATCCGCCGCCCCGTCTTCGCGACGATGCTCATTCTCGCCCTGGTCGTGGTCGGCGCGGCCGGTTACATGCGCCTGGGCGTCGATCGCGTCCCCAGCGTCGATCTCCCCACCCTCTTCATCCGCACAACGCTCCCGGGCGGCGCGCCCGAGACGATGGAGAGCGACGTCAGCCAGCGAATTGAAGAGGCCGTCAACACCGTTGAAGGCCTCGACGAGCTTCGCTCGATCTCGGCGCAGGGGCAGTCGCTGGTGATCGCGACGTTCAAGCTTAGTCGCAGCATCGATGTCGCTGCCCAGGACGTGCGCGACCGACTTAACGGCGTCATGAGAAACCTGCCCGACGGCGTCGATCCGCCGGTCGTCCAGAAGCGCAACAACGATGACGACCCCATCATGTCGATCGCGCTCTATGGCCCTCGCACCAAGCGCGAGCTGACCGAGTTTGCCGAGCGCATCGTCAAGGAACGCCTGGAGCGCTCCACCGGCGTTGGCGAAGTGAGCGTCAACGGCGGCGTCCGCCGCGCCATCAATGTCTGGATCGACCCCGACAAGCTGGTCGCCTACAACCTGCCGATCACCGCCGTCCGCGACGCGATCGTCCGCCAGAACGCCGACATCCCTGGCGGCAACATCACCGGCCGCGTGCGCGAGCAGCAGCTCCGCACAATGGGCAAGATCACCGACCCGGCCGCGTTTAATGATGTCGTGATCACCACCGTAGGCGGGCAGCCGATCCGGATCGGCGACATCGGACATGCGGAAGACGGCACGCGCGAGCAACGCTCCATCGCACGGCTTTGGAAGAAACCCGACAACGGCGAGCCGGCCATCCCCGTGACTGCAGTCACGCTCGAGATCAAGCGACAATCGGGTGCCAATTCCGTCGAGGTGATCGAAGGCGTTAAGCGGGCGCTCGACCGGATCAACACCGAGCTTCCGCCCGATGTTCGCATGGAGGTCATCCGCGACCAGAGCAATTACATTTACGAGGCCCTGCACGAGATCAACATCCACCTCTGGGCCGGCAGCGCGCTCGCCAGCCTGGTCGTCCTGGCGTTCATGCGGAACTGGCGGACGACGGTCATCGCCGCCATCGCCATCCCAGCGTCGGTCGTCTCGACCTTCGGCATGATGTGGGCGCTCCATTTCACGCTCAACAGTGTGACGATGCTCGCGCTGGTGCTGATGGTCGGCGTGGTGATCGACGACGCGATCGTCGTGCTGGAGAACATTTTCCGCTTCGTCGAAGAGAGGGGGATGCCGCCCATGCAGGCCGCCCGCGACGCCACGAAAGAGATCGGTCTGGCGGTCATGGCGACGACCTTTTCGCTGGTGATCATCTTCATTCCCGTCTCGTTCATGAGTTCGATCTCCGGACGGTTTCTTTATCAGTTTGGCATCACGGCGGCGGTCGCCGTGATGGTCTCGCTCCTCGTCAGCTTCACGCTCACCCCGATGATGAGCGCCCGGATGCTCAAGGCCAAGGCAGCCAGCGGCGGCGGGCACGATGCCGCCAACTCCCGGCGCGGCTTCTATCACCTGATCGACGCTATATATACGTGGCTGCTCCGCGGCGCGATGCGTTTCCGCTGGGTCGTCGCCGCCATCGCGATCGTCGTGATGTGGACCGCGGTGCCGCTTTATAAGCAGGTGAAGCAGGAGTGGGTGCCGAGCGACGTCGATGAGGCTGAGTTCCAGATCAACGTGATCGCCCCCGAAGGCACAAGCCCGGAATCCATGGGTGAGGCGGCGCTGGCGGTCGAAGCGGAGGTCATGTCGGTGCGCGGCGTGCGCCTGGTGCTGTCCGGCCCCGGCCAGGGCCTGGGATCTGGAAACACCGCCGGCCTCTACGTCCGTATCGCCCCCCACGAGGAACGCACCCTGTCGATCACCCGCCTCTGGAAGGCGATCTTGCGCGGCCACCCGTCCGAGGCGTTCGCAGGCAACTACAACCAGCGCGACGTCATGACCGACATCCGCAAACGCCTCGCCCGCTATCGCGAGCTCCGCCCGCAAATCCGCAATTACTCCGCCTTCAGCCTCGGCGGCGCGCCCGTCGACATCGACCTGCAGATCCGCGGCCCCGACCTCGATCGCCTCAATGAGTACGCCAATGCCCTCCGCCAGAAAACGCTGAACGGCGAAGTCGAAGGGATCGTCGACGCCGATACCACCCTGAAGCTCGATAAGCCCGAACTGCGCATCATGATCGACCGCATGCGCGCCGCCGACCTTGGCATCGACGCGCGCGACATCGGCACGGCCTTAAGCGTCATGGTCGGCGGCGACGACCAGGTCACCCGCTTTCACGACTACCAGGTCAACGAGGATTACGACGTCCAGCTCCGCCTCGCGCAAGGCAGCCGCAACGACGTCCGCGCGATCGAAAAGCTCTACCTGCCCCGCAAGGGAGGCGGCATCGTCCCGCTCTCCAACGTCGCCACACTCACAACTGCCCTCACCGCCGGACGCATCGACCGCTCCGACCGCGAGCGCATGGTCGCCCTCCGAGCTGGCGTCGCACCCGGTTTTGCGCTGGGCGACCGCATCGAAGCCCTCAAAGAGGCGGCCGCCTCCATGAATATGCCCGCCGCCTACTCCCTCTCCGTCAGCGGCAAGGGCAAGGAGCTAGAGCGTACCTTCGAAGAATTCCTCTGGGCCTTCCTCCTCTCGGTCATCTTCATGTACCTGATCCTCGCGATGAATTATGAGAGCGTCGTGCATCCGCTGACGATCCTGCTCTCGCTCCCCCTGACCGTCCCCTTCGCACTCCTCTCGCTCTACCTGACCAGCGGCACGCTTAACCTCTACTCGGCACTGGGCATCCTCGTCCTCTTCGGCGTCGTCAAGAAAAACTCGATCCTCCAGATCGACCACATGAACCAGCTCCGCGCCCACGGCATGCCCCGTGCCAAGGCCATCATTGAGGCCAACCGCGACCGCCTCCGCCCCATCCTGATGACGACGTTAGCCCTGGTCGCCGGCATGCTCCCGCTGGCCATCGGCACCGGCCCCGGCTCTGAGGAGCGGCGCGCGGTGGCCATCGTGGTGATCGGCGGCCAGAGCATGTCGCTGCTGTTAACGCTGCTGGTCACGCCCGTCGCATACTCGTTTTTTGACGACCTTGGCCAACTGATGAAACGCCGGCGCGGCGGCGGCCCGCATGAAGGTGACGAGAGTGGCCCGAGCTTGCGGCGAGCTGCATACGGATCGCAGGTCAAGGTCACGCAAGCATAATTGGTCGCACGGGCCTGAAAAGATTCTCAACTGTCAAAGCACGTTTCACAATGTGGCCGGCGCGTCCAGGACGTGACAACGCACCGATGCGTCGATACGATCGCGGCCATCGGATAGCGCGCGACGGACGAGGAGGTCGCGCGCCGCCCTGCGACGAGCCGAAGCACTTCTTGCGAGGAGACCCGCCATGACGAATCGAGCAAGCTGGTTCACCATTACTATGTTGTTCGCAGCCGCATTGGGAATGATGACCGGATGCGACGACAAACCGAAAGTCACGACGACAGGCGGCCCCGGCAGTGGCGGTGGTGCGCCCAAGCGTATGGCGTACAAAGCCCCGGCGGGCGCGCAGCCCAAGATCGCGTTCATCACCAACAACGTCAGCGCATTCTGGAACATCGCTAAGGCTGGCGTTGCCCAGTATGAGAAGGAGTCGGGCATTAAGGTCGATGTTAAGCAGCCCCAGAACGGCAAGGTCGAAGAGCAGAATCGTTTCCTCGAAGATCTGGTCAGTCAGGGATACAACGGGATCGCGATCAGCGTCATCGCGCCTGAGGCGCAGACCGCCGAGATTAATAAAGCCTGTGAAAAGGCCAACGTGGTTACCCACGATTCCGACGCCCCCGCCGCAGCGCGGATTGCGTACATCGGCACCGTCAACTATGAGGCCGGCAAGCGCCTCGGCCAGGAAATCGTAAAACTCATGCCCGACGGCGGAAAGGTCGCCGTCTTCGTCGGCATGATGTCCGCCGACAACGCTCGCCAGCGTTTTCAAGGTCTTAAGGACGCGGTCTCGGTGAACCCGAAGATCGAGGTCATGCAACCCAAGGAAGACCAGAAGTCCGCCAAGACCGCCATGACCAACGTCGAATCCGTCATCGGTCAACCCGGTATCAAAATGCTCGTCGGACTTTGGAGCTACAACGGCCCGGCCATCGCGTCGGTCCTCAGCGCCAGCGGCAAAAAGGGTGAGATCAAGGCCGCCGTGTTCGACGAGGAGGACGGCACGCTGCAAGGCATTAAAGATGGCGTCATCGAATGCACCGTCGTCCAGAAACCGTATCAGTTCGGTTATCGATCGGCCAAACTCCTCCACGAATTGGCGATGAAAGGCGAGGAGGCCATACCCAAGGACCCGATCATCGACACAGGCGTCGAGGTCATCACCAATAAGCCCACGGTCCCTGGGAGCACGCACAACGTCGACGAGTTCTCCGCAGAACTTGCCAAGTTGAAGGCCCCGCAATGAATACGGTCCCGCTCCTTGAAATGCGCGGCATCACCAAGCGCTTCCCCGGCGTGCTGGCTTTGCAGGACGTCTCGCTCCACCTGCAATCGGGAGAAGTGCTCGCACTGATGGGTGAAAACGGCGCGGGCAAGAGCACGCTGATGAAGATCCTGGGCGGCGCCTACCTGCCCGATGGCGGCGAGATCCGAATCGACGGCTCGGTGGTCTCGCTGAACGGCATCCGCGAAGCAAAACGCCTCGGGATTGCACTGATCCACCAGGAACTGATGCTCGCCCCGAATCTCGACATCGCCGGAAACATTTTCCTGGGAAACGAACCGCGTCGCTTCGGCCTCGTCACTCCGCTAAGCCGGACGCGGATGAACGCCGCCGCCGCCGCGCTCCTGCGGCGCGTGGGATTGGGCCTGCCGCCGACAACCCCCGTTTCCACGCTCACGGCCGGTCAGATGCAGATGGTCGAGATCGCCAAGGCCCTTGCCCTCAACGCCCGCATCATCATCATGGACGAGCCCACCAGCTCGCTCACCGCCGGTGAATCGCAGCAACTCTTCTCGATCATCCACCAGCTCAAGCAGGATGGCATCGGCGTCATCTACATCTCCCACCGGATGGAAGAAGTATTGATGCTTGCCGACCGCATCACCGTCCTGCGCGACGGGAAATATGTCGGCGACCTAGACCGCGCCGGCGCCAGCCAGGACAAGATCGTGAACATGATGGTCGGGCGCGAGCTGAGCGGCCACTACTTTCCCGATCGACCAGCGCCGCCGCCTATTGGTCATCCCGTGCTCGTCGTTAACGGCATCATTGTCCCTGGCGCGCCCGCCCCGGTGAATATGATCGCCTTGCGCGGTGAAATACTCGGCTTCGCCGGGCTCGTCGGATCGGGTCGAACCGAATTGATGCAGACGATCTTCGGCGTTACGCGGCCCCTGGGCGGCGTGATGACCCTCGACGGCGCGCCCTACCGGCCCCGAAACACCCGCGACGCAATTGCCCGCGGTGTCTACCTCGCTCCGGAGGACCGCAAGCGCCACGGCTTGGTCCTCCCCATGACCATCGCGCAGAACACCTCGCTCCCCGACATCCGCAATTACGCCCCGCTTGGCTTCCTCCATCGCCGCAAGGAACGACAGGTCGCCGAGGCCGGCGTCGCACGGCTCCGCACCCGAACGCCCAGCGTTTACCAGAAGACCGTTAACCTGTCCGGCGGCAATCAGCAGAAAGTCGTCCTGGCCAAGTGGCTGGCGATGAATCCAAAAGTCCTGATTCTCGACGAGCCCACCCGTGGCATCGACGTCGGCGCCAAGGCGGAGATCTACCGCCATATGGCGGCGCTGGCTGCCGAGGGCATTACGATCCTCATGGTCAGCTCCGAGATGGAAGAAGTCGTCAAGATGAGCGACCGCGTGGTCGTCATGCGCGAACGACGCATCCAGGGCATTCTTCCGCGCGAGGGGTTAAGCCAGGAACGTATCGCACAACTGATGACCGCCAAGGTCGCAAGGGAAACAGCAGCATGAGACGTGAACTCGGAATGTTCGTGGCCCTGCTGTTGATGTGCGGCGCGCTCTGGGTGTCCAACCCAAGCTTTGTCGAGCAGGCCAACAGGTTCTATACGTCGCGCCAGATTGCGATGCTCACCATCTACGCGGTGGGCATCGCGTTCGTCATCATTACCGGTGGCATCGACCTCTCCGTCGGGTCGGTGATCGGCCTGACAGGCGTCATCGTCGCCAAGCTCTCCGCCCCGCCTCCGGGCATGCGCCTTCCCCTCGTCCTGGGAATTGGCGTCGCTTTGGGGGTCGCGCTGCTCGTTGGTCTGATTCAAGGATTACTGATCACCCGACTGGATCTCCAGCCCTTCATCGTGACCCTCGGCTTTATGCTGCTCTTACGCGGGGTCTCTCAAACGATCGCGCTGGGCGGTAACATCACGATCACAGATCAACAGGTGGTGACGCTCAGCGGTGGTGGGACGCAAACGACACACTTTCCCGCCCTTACTCACTATATGGATCTCGTTAAGGGCGGGCTCTTTTACGTCCACGGCACGCCGCTTCTCTCGTGGCCGGTACTCATCTGCCTCGTTGTCATCGGGATCGGCGGCTACATCCTCCACTACACCGTCTTTGGCCGCTACGTCTACGCCATCGGCGGCAATCGCGATGCCGCGGAGTATTCTGGCATACCCGTCAAGCGCGTCGAAACTCTCACCTACGTCATCTCCGCGGGCATGGCCGGGCTCGCCGGCATTCTCTACGCGGCGTTCATCAAAAACATGGATGCCCAGCACGGCCAATCCTATGAGTTGATCGCGATCGCCGCCGCAGTCCTTGGCGGTTGTTCGTTGCGCGGCGGCGAGGGCACCGTCATCGGCGTGCTGATCGGTTGCATGATCATGCAGATCATCGACAACGGCTTTAATTATTTCCGGATCGGCAACTGGGTGCCCAACGAAAACTGGAAAGCCATCGTCAACGGCGCTGTTATTCTCGTCGCGGTGATCCTTGATCGCACCGTTCACATCGTGCAAAGCAAACGTCGCACCCGTCGCGCCGGCCTGGCCGCGGCCAGTCCACAACCCACGGTCGAAGTTGTCTCCCCCGGCGCGGCATAAACCAATCGCGCCCAAGAGAAATCGCGCAGCATTTTCCTCCCCTCGCGCAACCCCTGCGCCCCGCCAGATTACCGCAACCGATTTCTAATTCCCCACGCCCCCACCGGCCGAAGGGAGAGACATGATCACCACTCCGATTGCGTCAAACGGCTCTCCCCAGGGAACACAATCTAAGAACAAGAACTTCAACCTCAAAGCTGAAGACTTCATCAAGATGATGGTCACGCAGTTGCAGAACCAGGATCCGACCAAGCCGGCTGACAACGGCCAGCTCCTGGCGCAGATGAGCCAGATCGGTCAGCTTCAATCCTCCACGACGCTCACCGACAGCATCAAGGGGATGGTGCTGCAGAATCAGATCGGCTCTGCGGGCAACCTGATCGGCAAAAGCGTCGCAGGCGTGGATGGGCAGAGCAATCCGGTCAAGGGCGTGGTCAACTCGGTCAAGGTGCAGTCGGACGGCGTGGTGCTGGAACTGGACAACGGCAACAAGCTGCCACTGGGGAACGTCACCAACATCGCCGCCGCAACCGCAACCAGCCGCGGCATCACCGCCAGTCCGGCGACAACGGGGGCTTGAACCGGCGGCATGTGAATTGCTCAGGTCGTTGAGCGGCGCGGAGACGCCGCACGGGTTTGACGAAATCAGTCGCGCGGGTGCAGAGGATGCGCTCCCGCGCGGCGAAAGTTGCCGCGAGTCGCTCGCGCAACGCGAAGGAAATCCTCATGGCTTTGACCAGCGCATTATTCACCGGCCTCTCCGGCCTCGACGTCAACCAGACCAAGCTCCAGGTCGTCGGCAACAACATCGCCAACGCCAACACCGTGGCGTTCAAGTCCAGCCGGGCATTGTTCTCCTCGCAGTTTTACGTCACCGATGGCGCCGGCGGCGCGCCGCAGGGAACGTTCGGCGGCGCCAATCCCAGCCAGCGTGGCCTGGGCGCACAAGTGGCAGCCATCGAAAAGGACTTCAACCCCGGCTCGATCGAAAGCACCGGCAAGAACACCGACCTGGCCATCGAAGGCGACGGCTTCTTCGTCGTCAAAGGGACCGACGAAAAGTACACGCGTGACGGTTCGTTCTCCCTTAACTCCCTCCATCAACTGGTCAACAATACCGGCGATTACGTGCAGGGATTCGGTGTCGATTCTAACTACAACATCGTCGCCGGCACCGTGGGGAACGTGACCGTTCCCCTGGGCGCGCTGACCAGTGCCAAGGAGACCGAGAACGCCGTCTTCAAGGGCAATCTCAACGCCAACGGGCAGATCGCCACCGGCGCAAGCATCCTCACCAGCCAGCCCCTCGCGCTTGTCGGCGGCGGGCCCGCCGCGCCTCTCCCCACCGACCTTCTGACCAACATCGCCTCCGCCAGCGGCACCGCGACGGCGCTCTTCTCAACCGGCCAGGTCTTGACCCTCACCGGCAAAAAAGGCGGGCGCGATCAGGCCCCGTCCACCTTCGTTGTCACCGCGACCAACACGCTGGGCAATCTGCAGCAGTTCTTCCAGCAGGGCATGGGTATCTTTCCCGTCGGCGCCAATCCGGGCGAGGTCCCCGATGACCTCAACAATGCCACGCCGCCGCCGGGCCTTTCGCTGGAATCCACCACCGGCGACCCTGCCAACACGATCCGCCTGGTGGTGACAGGCAATCTCGGGGCGGAGAACAAGCTCGACATCGCCGGCAATGGTTTCGTAGACGCCAACGGGCAGACGCCCCTGGCGTTCGCCGACGGGGAAAACGCGTTGGGCGTCAAGAGCGATCCCACCGGCGAGAGCGTCCACACCAGTCTTGTTGCGTACGACTCGCTGGGCACTCCGATCTCCGTTGGCGTCACCGCTGTCTTCGAAAGCGCCGCCAACACCGGCAACACCTGGCGCTTCTACGCCGAGTCCGCCGACGACACCGATCCCGCCACCAACCTGCAAAGCGGCACGCTCACGTTTGACAGCAGCGGCAAATTGATCGCCTCGACCGGCGCGTCCGTGCAAATCGACCGTCAGGCCACGGGCGCAAAAACGCCCATGAGCGTCAAGCTCGACTTTTCCCAGATGACGTCGTTGACCAGCGGCAACTCAGAGCTGGTCATGACCCACCAGGATGGCAACCCGATCGGAACGCTAAACGACTTTAACATCGGCGACGATGGGAAGATCACCGGCTCGTTCACCAACGGGCAGACGCGCACGCTCGGGCAGGTCGCCATCGCCACCTTCAGCAATAACCTGGGGTTGCAGGACAACGGCGGCAATACCTATTCGCAGGGCGCCAACAGCGGCCAAGCGGTCATCGCCGCGCCCATGACTCTGGGCGCCGGCTCGATCCGCTCAGGCGCGCTGGAGCAATCCAACGTCGATCTTTCGAAGGAGTTTATCAACATGATCATCGCGTCCACCGGCTTTTCCGCCGCCAGCCGCGTGATCTCGACCAGTGACCAGTTGATTACCGAGCTGCTGAACTCCAGCCGGTAATCTGAAATAAAAGACAAGCCCCCGCGACAGGTGTTACTTCTGCTGTCGCGGCGGGCTGTTTAAAACAACGCGAATCGCCGGCGGAGCCGGCAGAGGTTTGCACAGATGATCCAGTTGACGCGCCTGAACGGGCAGAATTTTGTCGTAAATGCCGAGAAGATCCGCATGGTGGAATCCACGCCGGACACGGTCGTTTGCTGCGAAACCGGCGAGCGGTTGATGGTGAAGGAGACGCTTCACGAGGTGGTGCAGCGGGCCATCGAGTACGGCCGCCTGCTGCGCCGTCCGCTAACTGAGTAGAAGTGAGGCGGGTTCCTTGCCGATAGTGGAGATGACGGGAGCGCATTGCGCTCTTTGTTATTGGACCCGATCGGCACGACCGAGGAACGCGCATGTCAGACAAACCCAAGAAAGAGCCCGAAGCCGCACCCGCCCCGGCGAACGACAAAGCAGACGCCGCCAAGAAGGGCGCGGGGGGCCTGATGTCCAAGACCCCGGTGCTCCTGGGGTTGGTCATGGTTTTAGAGGCGGTGGTGCTCTTCGCCGGCTTTAAGTTCCTGGGCGGTGGCCCCAAGCCCGCCACGGCAGTGGAATTGTCTCACGAAGAGGGGGGCTCGGAAGAGCCAAAAACCGACGCACACGGCAACCCCATTCCAGACAGCGGCAAGAAAAAGCCATCCGACAAGGACCGTGCCGTCGAGTTGACTGTCGTCGACTTCAAAGCCCCCAACACCCAGAACGGCCGCCGCTACATTTACGACGTCAGCATCTTCGTCAGCGTCAAGGGGGAATTCGAGACCAAGGTAAAGGACCGGATCAAGGACCGGGACGCCCTGATCAAGGACCGCATGCGGACCATCATCGGGCAGATGGATCCGGAAAAATTGGGTGGCGGCTCCGAGCCCGGCCTGGAGACGCTTCGTCGCCAGGTAAAATCGCAGCTTGAAATTATTATCGGCGACGGGATGATAGACGAGGTCCTGGTGCCGCGGTGTATCCCCTTCCGGGCTGACTTCTGATCAGCCATATGCTGTAGTCCCAGGATCGTGAACTACCCGAGGCAGGATGCCTCGTGCGGGTCAGAAGCCAAGGACGGTGCAGCATGTCAGACGAGGCCCCGCAAAGCGGGGGGGAATCTCCCGAACAACCCACCGTCCCCCCGGTCAGCGCGGAAGCTGCCGCCGCCCCTGCCGATCCCGCGCCCGCCGATCCCGCGCCCGCCGATCCCGCGCCCGCCGATGTCGCAGCAGTGGACGCCATCGCGCCTGAGCCTTCCGTCGCGCCCGTCGCCGCCGACGCCGCTCCAGCGGAAGATCCCTTCGGAGGCATGAGCCAGGCCAACATCGACGAATTGCTAAGGCAGGCAAGCTTCGACGATCCGACCGCCGGCGAACCCGCCGGCATGCCGTCGGCGTCCGCTACCGCCGTCGCCGAGCTTCCCGAAACCTCGCCGATGAGCCTCCCGAACTTCAACCAGGTGATGCGGGATGCGCAGGTCTCAAGCATCGACCTGCTTCGCGACGTCGACCTCAACGTAAAAATAGAGCTGGGCCGCTCCCGCATGCTGGTCGAGGACGTCCTGAAACTGAGCGAAGGATCGGTCGTCGAGCTCGACAAATTGGCAGGTGACCCGGTGGACGTCTTCGTCAACGACCGCCTCGTCGCGCGCGGCGAAGTCCTTGTGCTCAACGACAACTTCTGCGTTCGCATCAACGAGATTGTGGCCGGCATCAAGGAAGAGGGACTCTGATGCGGCGATGCGCCCTGGCGATCATCAGCCTCCTGTTGTCCTGCGCCAGCGCACTGCCGGCCCCGGCACAGGCGACCCGCCCAGCACTGGCTGATGATCAGGAGGTCGTGCTTCCGCCGAGGCGCGGCGCCACAACCCAAACCACTACCACTGGTGGAGCAATTGCGGGAAGCACCAGCGACGCGTTGGATATCAAGCGTCTGCTGCTCGCGCTGGGAATCGTCCTGGCCGCGATCTTCATCTCCCAAAAAATTTGGAAAAAGCTCGGCATGCCCGGCGTGGCAGGGCGGTCGTCGGGGGTACTACAGGTGGTATCTCGCTTGAACGTCTCCCCCAAGCAGCAAATCCTGCTGGTGCGGGTCGGGCGGAGGTTCGTAGTCGTCGGCAACAGCGGAACGCAAATGAACACCCTCTGCGACATCAGCGACCCCGAAGAAGCCGCCATCCTCCTCGGCCAGACGACGACCGAGCGAGAAGGATCGATCACATCATCGTTCAACGCAGTGCTGGGGGGGGAAGAAAAGCGTTACGACGAAGAAATCCATCCCAACCCTGCAGACGCTGAGCTGGCGGCGGACGATCCGGAACTGGCGACCACGCGGGAAGAGATTAATGGTCTGATGGACAAGGTTCGGAGCATGTCAAAGCAATTTCGACGGGCATGAAAGGCACGTGAGCAGATGGGATGCGGGATGGGAAGAATCGCGGCCTTGCGTGTTGCGCGCGGTCCGCAGGTCGTTGACCAGCGGCTATTCTTCGTCTTTCTGATCCTAGCGGCGCTGGGACTCGGTGCACGCGCTCAGGAGAAACCGCCGGAGAAGGTGGTGGATCTTCCGGGCGGTGGGGCGATGGTCTCGGGGCAGGGGGCGAAAGGGGCAGCGAAACCGGCGGCGGCGGGATCGCCGTCGCTTAACCTGTCACAATTGCCCGATTTGACGAAGCGGGAGAACCTCTCGTCGGCGCTGCAACTGGTGATCCTGTTGACGGTGCTGTCGTTGGCGCCGGCCATCCTGATCATGATGACGAGCTTCACGCGGATCATAATCGTCATGAGCCTTCTGCGGCAAGCGCTGGGTACGCAGCAATTGCCGCCCAACCAGATCCTGGTCGGATTGTCGCTTTTCATGACGTTCCTGGTGATGCGGCCGACGTGGGAAAAGGTGAACGCGCAGGCTTTGCAACCTTACCTGAGCGGTCAGATCGAGCAGCGCGAGGCGCTGGATCGGGCGCAGCGTCCGCTGCGGCAATTTATGCTGAAGCAAATCGACAAAAGCGACAACTGGGAGGACGTGTACATGTTCGCCCATGCGGCGGGGCAGGGGGAGCCGAAACGCATCGACGACGTCAGCACGCTGACGCTCATTCCGGCGTTTGTGCTGAGCGAATTGAAGACGGCATTTCTGCTGGGATTTAAGGTTTACCTGCCGTTCCTGATCATCGACATGGTGATCTCGGCGGTGCTCATCAGCATGGGGATGATGATGCTTCCACCGGTTTTGATATCATTGCCATTTAAGTTGTTGCTTTTTGTTTTAGTGGACGGATGGCACTTGATAACGGGAAGTTTGATGGGTAGCTTTGTGCAATAAGAAACGGTCGCACACGTTGCCCCAAGGATGGGGCGGCAGCGACCCGGAATGCCGCCGCGGCGTTTCGTCAGGAATGGTCCGGTGAGCACCGATCCCCTCGGTCTTGCCGGCGACACGCAAGGATGGGTGTCAGATGGAACCGGGACAGGCCGTTGATCTGGTCCGCCATACGTTGATTATCGCGCTGACGGTCTCCGCCCCGATGCTGATCATCGGGCTGGTGGTCGGCATTCTCGTTTCGCTGCTGCAGGCGGTGACGCAGATCCAGGAGCAGACGCTCTCGTTCATCCCGAAGATCGTGGCGATGGTGGCGGCGGCGATCCTGCTGATGCCGTGGACGTCGCAACGACTGATGGACTACTCGCGCGAGATGTTTACCAGTGGCTTGATGAACTGACGCGCGCTCCGGCGTTGCGTCGCGGTTTAGCGGTTGTGAAGCAATTCGTGATTGTGGGTTGGCGTGATGCCATTTCAGGACGCACTTGATTTTGTGCCGGTGTTCGTGCTGGTCTTCTTCCGGGTGACCGGATTGATGCTGGCGGCGCCGTTGTTCGGCAGCGCGAAGATCCCCAAGCGCGTCAAGGTGATGTTCGCGCTGGTGATGGCGGCGGGACTGGTCAACCGCGTCAAGGTCGTGCCGCAGATGCCTGATACGTTGCTGCTCTTGGCGGCGGGCATCACTGGCGAGTTGATCTTCGGCCTGCTCATGGGGCTCGGGCTGAGCCTGGCGTTCACGGCGATCACCTGGGGCGGCGAGATCATCGGGCAACAGATGGGATTTACCTTAGGCGAGACGTTCGACCCGCAGTACGGCCGCGGCGGTTCGCTCGTCGGCGACCTCTACCTGATGTTGACGTTGATCACGTTCCTCTTGATCCGTGGGCATCATGCGATGGTCCTGGGACTGGCGGCGAGCTTCGAGCATCTGCCGCTGCTGACGACCGGAATCGACCGCGGGCTGTTCGACCTCTTCACGGGCCTGCTGATGTCGGCGACGGTGCTGGCGATGAAGGTGGCAGCGCCGATGCTGGTGACGATGTTGGTGGTCGACCTGGCTCTGGGGTTCATCGGGAAAAGCGTGCCGCAGATCAACGTCATGAACGCTGGGCTGACCCTTCGATCCGGATTAGGGATCGGGGTGCTGGTCGTAGGGTTGATGCTGACGAGCGAGATCATGCGGCAGGCGTTGTTCGACTCGATGGCGATCGTCTCGAAGGTTTGGGAGGGCAAGGGCGGAGCGTAACGAGCAGTAGGCAGTAGGCAGTAGGCAGAAGCGCGAACGGTTTTTCTGATGGCTGAAGATTTCGGTGACAAGACTGAGGCCCCGACTCCCAGGCGTAGGCTCGAAGCCCGCGAGCAGGGGAACGTTCCGC
>JAQGHM010000210.1 GCA_028291615.1 Phycisphaerales bacterium
CACCTCAGACCCCGGCAAAGCACAACTAGAAAGTGACGCCGAATCCGCCTACGCCTGGACCGTCAACGGCCAGGAACGCACGCTCAGCTACGACTCGCTGCACATGGCCATCAAGGTTGACGGCAAGTTGTCCACCGACATCACCATGAGCGCCAAACGTTATGCCAAATTGCAGGACGACGGCACCATCGCCGATGTTGACCTCGCCAACGCCCCCGAACGGATGCGAACCGCCCTCGCCGACACCTTCAACACCCCACTCGCCAAGCTCACCGTCGATGCCAACGGTCAGGAGGTCGAAGGCAGCCGCACCATCCTCGCCGTCCGCGCCGGCAAAGCCCTGGTCGACAACGGCGCCCTGATCAGTTCCACCTTGATGCACGCCCCATTCTTCATCGACAAGAAAGAATGGCAGGCCCCCGCCGCCATCTCGATCGGCGGCAGCAACACCACGCAAGGCACCCTCACCTACACCCAAATCGCCGACGAAAACCGCCTCCCCACCTTCACCGTCACCGGAACACTGCTCCGCGACGCCGTCACCAAACCCGGCTCACCCTTCACCGACAAAAACTTCAAGCAGGTCGTCAAAGGCAAACAATCCTACGACCCCGCCCTGGGCGAATGGGTCGCCGCGACCTGGTCGATCGACAACTCCTTCGAGGTATTCAAAAACGACAAACGCGTCGGCGGCACCACCGGGACGATCAAAGTCGAGTTCCACAAAGCCGAGCCCGACGAAAAGTGATGAATGACCCCCACCCGATTGACTACGGCACGCCTGAGCCACGTCGTCCGATCCGTTGGGCCGGATCATTTTCATCCTCATCGCGGTCGTTGCCGGCTTGCTGATTCTTGATTTCATTGTGGGTAGCTTGCTGCCGTGGAAGCCACGCATGTGATCTGGAGGAGCTGCAAGCGATTCCCTTCTCGCAGCCGCGGATCGGCGACCAGACAGTAGCCCATGTGCGCAAGCCATGGGTCCACAACAATCGCGCGGTACAATTCCACCGTGACTCCAAAAGCGAGGATTTCTCTCACGCTGGTCATCACCGTTCTTTTTGGTCTCGCCTATCTGAATTTCAAATGGGACATCCAGATTAACTCCACGCTTGCGGCTCATCCGTCGCTTGGCTGGTGCCCGGTGGTTTTTGGCAGTCGTATGGACTTGGCTGATACGCAGCGACGTTCGGAAGTTTCGAGCCGTGCGTCGTGCCAAGCGAATGCGAGCGGGCAAATGTCCTGAATGTGGTTACGACATCCACGCAACCCCGGAGCGATGCCCGGAGTGCGGTACGAGTCTGAAAAATTCGACCATCTCCTAACAAATAACGAACTTTGCTCTTGCCCCTCCCGCCACTACTCCCGTACACTCCATTTTGCATCGACGTTCTTTGAAAATCGAATACCAGCAACGACTTATGAAGGGCGAGGACCCGCAAGGACCCCTCAAGGACCCTCCAAGGACCTCTTGGGGACCCAAAAAGGACCCGGTTCGGGACCCGCTTTGGACCCCCTCCGGACCCGCAAAGGACCCTCCTAAAACCAACCCAAAATGCGCAAGTCAAACCGCAAAAACAACTTAAGATTTCCTCACACTACTTTTCCCAAGCGTCGCGAAAACAACCTCATCCCCAAACGTCCTGTAATGTGCTACGCTCGCTGGCGTCTGTTGGCTGGGAGAACACCTTTGATCGACTTCGCCTCGCTCCCTGAAACTTCCGCCGACACCTTCCCGCCGCCTCCTCTCCTGCCGGCGGACGGGCGGGAACTCCTCGCCCAATTCGCCTCCACCGGCCGCCAGGAACCCTTCGAGGAAATCGTCCGCCGTTACGGGGGGATGGTCTTCAACCTCTGCTTCGAAGTCACTGGCAATCGCCACGACGCCGAAGATGCCGTTCAGGCCGCCTTCCTCTCCCTCGCCGTTCAGTGCAAGTCCGGCTCCCCCGTCCACGCGATCGGCCCGTGGCTGCAACAGGTCGCCCGCCGCCTGTCGCTCGACATCAACCGCTCGCGCAAGCGCCGCAAAAATCGCGAGGCCATCCACGGCGAAACCTGGGAAACCCGACTGACCGACGCCAGCGGTGGCGCAGGCGCGCACGGCAACCCCGCCTCCGCCGCCGGCTGGGAAGAACTTCGCGGCGTCGTCCAGCAGGAGCTCAGCGCCCTCCCCCCCAAGTACCGCATGCCGCTGATCCTCCACTACTACGGCGGCCTCTCGCGCGAGGACATGGCGCGCGAACTCAACTGCAAGCCCAACACGCTGGGCGTTCGCCTCCACCGCGGACGCGAGATGCTCTCCAAGCGCCTCGCCAAGCGCGGCGTCACCATCAGCGGCGTCGTCCTCGGCGTCCTGATGGCCGAGGTCGTCCACTCGATCGTCACCGACCGCCTCGTCCACTCCACCGCCCAGGCCGCCGTGCTTCTCTCCGCCGGTCACCCCTACGCCTGCGGCATCGTCTCCCCGCAGATCGCGGTCCTCGCCCAGACCGGCGCTCGCGCCCTCGCCAACGCCAAGATCCGCTTCGCCGCCGCCATGGCCCTACTCGCCGGTGGCGCAGCCGCCGCCGGCGCGCAGGTCGTCGGTCACGTCGGCCCCTGGACGCTGCCGCACGTCTCCAACTGGGACATCAGCGGTGCGCTCCGCTGGCTCTTCCACCGCCCGACCTTCAACAACTTCTCCGCAGACGGCGGCAAGCCCGACAAAAACGCCACGGTCGCCACCAATCCCGCCACGACCTCCGACGCACCGGTCGCCGTTGTCCCCGCGGCCCCCAAAGACGCGCCGCCGCAGTGGGACTGGCGCAAAGGCATGGATTGGCGATTCAGCGCGCCCGCCGCCCCGCGCGGCGTTGATCCCGCCTACGCCATGCAGCGCTTCACCTACCCGCCCGTCCCCTACACGCCACCGTCCAACGGCATCTATCCCCTGCCGCCCTACAAGAGCATGCCCCCCGCCAACTCCGGCTTCGCAGGCGGGGGTGGCAACGCGGGCTCTAAATCGACCACGCGCGACGGCCCGCAATCCAAGGACTCAAAGCTCGCCAGGGATCAATCCCAGGACCCCAGCAACCCGCGCAACGATAGCAATAGCAACGATCCGAACACGCCCCCGGGCCGTGGTGGAGTAAAGCCCCGTCCGGCGAAGAGCGACATCGCCACCGACGGTTCCCCCAAGCCCAAGGCGTTCACCCCCGACGGGGTCGTCAAGCAGACGCCCGTCCCGGTCCCCTTCACCCCCCAGCCGGGCCGCCCGCCGATCCTCGGCCCCGGGGCGCCGCCGCCCATCGTCCCCAATCAGGACGCCGAGAAGGTCGGTCAGCCTCCGCCACCCCCGCCGTCCCCGGACGGCTCGGGCGCGTCGAGCGGCGGCTACCGCGACGGAGATGTCCTCCACATCTCCACCGACTACAACCCCGCCGGCGCCCCCTCGTTCGACCAGGTCATCGCCGGCGGCGTCGGCAACGCCTACTTCCAGCTCGGCGCCGGCGACGCCATCACCAACAAGGACGTCGTCGTCGGCCACCTCGGCACAGGCGTCGCCACCCAGAACGGCGGCCTGCACGCGCTCGACTCCCTCTACCTCGGCGTCGTCAAGACCGGCCGCGGCATGTACCAACTGACGGGCGGTGAGCTGCAATTCACCAACAGCCCCGTCGGCCCCGACGCGCCAACGCATTCCCTCGAGATCGGCGGCGCTGGCGAAGGCCTCTTCCTCCTCGGCAACGCCGACTCCACCGGACAGATCACCCAGGTCGGCGAGACCGGCGGCCCGGTCGATCTCACCGTCGGCGCGATCCGCTCTGCCAACGGCACCCTTCGCGGCTGGGGCACCGTCGGCCTGACCGGCCGCGTCTCCAACAACGGCCGCATCATCGCCGACGGTTACGGCCAGGACCGCTCCCTCGACCTCTCGAGCTTCACCACCGTCACCAATGACTTCATCAACCGCAACGGCGCCAAGGGCTGGTATGCTGTCAACCACGGCCGCCTCGACCTCCCCGCCATCGCCGTCAGCCAGGGCGCCAACACCTACACCTGGGGCGGCAGCAACGACGACGTGCGACCCACCCTCGTCAACAGCGCCCGCCTGACCTTCACCGGCGTCACCGCCGACGCGACCGTCAAGATTGCCCTGCTCGCCCTCGACCGCAGCGACACCCCCGCCTTCCCCGCCGACCACCACCTCGTCGGCCTCTGGAGCTTCGACCAAACCGGCCTAAGCACCACCGGCGGCCTCGACTTGCTCGTCCGCTACGACGATGCGCTCGCCGCCGAAAAAGGCCTCGACGAGAACGTCTTGAAACTTTGGAAATACGACGGCCAATGGGAGCGCCTGGACTTCGACCCCACCTTCCTTCGCGACCCGCAGAACCACACCCTCTTCGTCCACACCGACCCCACCGGCATGACGTACTTCGCCGTCTCCGCCCCCGAGCCCGGCACGCTCTCGCTCCTCACGGGCGGCCTTTGCCTGCTGGCGCTGAAGCGGCGCCGCCGCCGCCCTCAACACCCCACACCCGCTTGAGCACCGCGTACATCTCCGGATCGAACTCCTTCACTTCCGCGCGGACGAACGGATAGAAGTCGTTGGTCCCGAAAAACGCCTCGCTCGACTCCGCAAAATACTCCTGGTCGTTGTTCATCGCGTAGTGCCGCTGCGTCCGCCCGTTGATGTGCAGCACCTTCTCGTACTTCCCCGATTCCTTCGCCGCCTTGTAAGCCGCCTTGATCTCCGCGTTGTCATACCCCAGCACCCGATGGTGGTACGAATGCGCCAGCTCGTGGAGAACCATCCATGGCTGCGCGATCGTCCACGTCAGGAAATTCTTAGCGTTGGCGATCTCCACCGCGCCCGCCTTGTCCGGGTTCACGTCGTTCGACTTCAGCCACTCCTTCGACGGGTGATAACACGCCCCGGGGAACTTCGGGTCGTTCAGCTCCATCCAGATGGGCACTTCCTTCAGTCGAACCACCGCCGCCGCGGGCACGACGCGCTGGAGGTCGAAGAGCTTCACCTGCAACAGCGCCAGGCACCGATCCGACAGCGACTTGTCGGCCAGCAGGTCCTGGTTGACGTAAACCTTCCACCCTTCAATCTCCCGCTGCTCGTAATGGTCAGTAGGTTGGAAGGCGAGCGCGACGACCGGAGCAATGAACACCAGCAAGGCGGCAATAAGAGTTCTCATCGTTCGCCGCTGTTCTGAGTGAAGGAGAAATCGTAGTCGTACTCGTTGAAATAAAGGTTCCGGCCATCGACTTCGACTTCGCCGCGCTGGAAGTCGGTCGGTTCGGATCGGAGAGATTGCTTGGCGGGATGAAGCGGTTGGCCGTAGTCGAGGTTAACGATCATCCGGTAGCTGTCCTGATGTCCGAAGTAGAAGTCGCGCACAGCGGAATCGTCCGACTTCTTGACGCCATAGGAGGGATCGACCGGCAGCCAACCCCACGGCGCGACGTAGACTTCGGACCAGTCGTGCATGTTGTGGTCACCGTTGGGGCGGGTTTCCCAGCCGGATTGCCACCGCGCCGGCACGCCGGCGGCGCGGCAGAGCGTGATATAGAGCGTCCCCTGCACGCCACAATCGCCGCGACGATCCTTGATCGCGTGCTCCGAGATGGCGGGGATGATGCCGTACTCTTCCTCGGCGTGGTAGGCGATGTTCGCATCGACCCAGTGAAAGAGCTTGCGCGCCTTGGCGAGCGGGTTGGTCTCGCTGCCGATGATCTCCGCGGCCGTCTGCTTGAGCTGCGGCGAGAAGCGAATGTGCGGCGAGCGCTCTGCAAGGTATTGCGGATCAAACTCGGCTGGCAGCGGCTGGGCCTTGGCATCGTCGAGCGTCGGGTAATAAGCGTGGGAGACGTAGCTATAGACGGCCTCGAACGTCGCCGGCTTGGCGGGATCTTGAATCGTGCTCTCGAAGTAGAGCGTGCGGTGGGGCGAGCCGTTGTCGGCGACGATCGGCTTGCCGGGGCCGGCGGAGATAAGCTTCACGTCCGATTGCTGGCGATACTCCTGCGGATACGGCAGCCACGCGCGAACCAGCGAGCCGGCCTTGGCGCCGGGCGTGTTCGCCGGAATGGTCAGGGTGTAACGAACGCGGTGCGCGATCGGCATTACCTCGGCTTTGCCGGTGCGATTGGCCTCGGCGATGACCTTCGTGAGGTGGTCGATCAAGGCGGGTTCGCTCGACGCAGACGGCGGCGTGATGCGCCGGCCGATCGCATCGGGGCAGAAGCGGAAGAGGTTGGAGGGCTCACGGCGGAAGTACGCCACCTGCCCGTCGATAATACGGGACTGCAACTCCCGCGACTTGGTCCAGCGCTCCACGTCGGTGGCGGTCAGGTCCCGGACGGACGGCTGAAGCTTCTTGACGATGTCTGCGGGGGTAAGCGCGTAGTCCTGGCGGATGCGGCGGATGGTCTCGAGCGACTCGGCGACGGCGGGCGACGCCTGGCCTGCCGGCGGTTGCCGCAGGAGCGCTTCGGCCTCGCTGAATTGTCCGGCGATGACCAATTCACGGGCGCGAACGATTAGCGGATCGTTGGAAGTCCAAATCAACGCCGCGCCCGGCGGGGCGTCGGTCGAGTATGCGATCATGGGCATAAGTAGAAGGGCGAGAATGAGCGGCGTGCGGTTCATCATGAAAAGAGGGCGGTTGCGAAGTTCAGGATTCGAGGTGCACGGTCAACAGCATGTGGCTTTCCTCGTCGGCGTGGAGATCGTGCTTCACATCGGGGGCTAGCACCAGGATGTGACCGGCGGCGAGGGTGTGCTGCTGATCGGCGGTGCGAATGGTCATCCGTCCTTCGAGGACGTGGATGCTGACGGTGCCGTGGGCGAGGTGCTCGGGCATGGTGGCGCCCTGGGCAAAGTGGAAGAGCGCGACGGTGGTATGGCCGTAGCGAATGAGGGTCTTCTGCCGGTGTCGATGGGGCGCGGAAGCGGCTTCCCGGGCCAAATCCGCGGCGGCGGCGCGGAGATCGATCAACTGCTGCGGGGCGGAGAACCGCTCGGTGGGATGAGGACGTAGACGTTCGGAATCTCCGGTACTTGAAGAAACGGTTGACATGATGCGATAGTTTAAATCAGCAGGCTCACGATATCCAGCCGATTGAGCGGGTTGCCGCCGCACATGCTTGCTCAGGCGGATTAACCTTGGTGCTGGTTTGGGCACGTGGTAAGTTCGTGGGGCACTTCTTCGTTTACTTGCAAGGCTCCGTATGACAGATCGACAGCCGTTCATCCGCCGCGCGGGCTTTACGCTGGTGGAACTGTTGGTGGTGATCGGCATCATCGCGCTGCTCATTGCGATCCTATTGCCGGCGCTGGGGCGCGCCCGGGAGAATGCCAATCGCGTCGCGTGCTTTAGCAATCTGCGGCAGCTTGGCGTCGCGTTCATCATGTATACCGGCGACAACCGAGGTTGGTTTCCGTATTGTGCCGCGTTGGGCGAATCGGATCCGCTGACCGGTAGTCCATGGCGATCGGAAGACTGGATCTACTGGCAGGCCCCGCGCGATCGCCGCAGTTCCAAAATCAGTCCATACCTGAATGGCTTTCCCGAAAAGGTGCTCACGTGTCCGGCGGATGATCCGACAATCCACACGCGCAAGATCTACCCTGACCCATATCTCTACAGCTACACGATGAACATGGCGATGTGCTCGGACCCGAACCTGGGGAAGCTTGTAAAACTCGCCGCCATCCGTCGATCGGCTGAAAAGATTCTCCTGATGGACGAGGATGAGTTGTCTCTGGACGATGGCAACTTTAACCCCTACTTAATCGGCAGCAGCGTGGAGAACTTCCTGGGGACGCGGCACGATCGCCACCGGAAGGACCTGGGCGGGCGGGGAAACGTCGTCTTCGCCGATGGACACGGCGACTACGTCGAGCGGCGCTTCACGCAGGACGCTCGCAACTTCGATCCTTCGGCACCTTAATTCATTCCCAATGCGCCAAGCGCAGTCGGCCGCGGCCCTGCGGGGTGACCTGCGTGCCTTCAAGGCTCAGGGACTGGAGGAACGGAAGCTGGTTGAGCACTTCGATTGAACGGTCGGTGATCGGCTGGCCACCGAGACAGATGCGGCGCGGGTTTAAGCGCTTGAGCGAGGGGAGCATATTGGCGAGGTCATCGTCGGTAATAATCTGCCGGCGCGTGCTGAAATCGATCGCGGCTAGCGGCGGGCATTCGGCGAGATAGCCGTCAAAGGCGGGCGTTGAGTAGCCGCCGTAGTGACCGATCGCTTCGATATCGGCGTGATTGGAGGCACAGCCAGTGAGGGCTACGGCGAAAAGTAGAGTCCCGATCGATTGGAGCGACGTTCGCATCTGTGCACCTGGGGGAATGAGTTCCCAACATTGTGCGCGAACGCCGCTCCGGCTGCCATAGGGAAAGCGACGACATTCACGGTGCGGCGATTTCAGGCATCATCAGGATGACGCCTTCCTTCTGGATCAGGTCTAGGCGGAAGAGCGCCTGTTTGATCGTCATGACGCGCTGGGGATCCAGGTTCTGCAGGTAAGGAAGCGCGATTTGAACGATCGAAGGGGTGGCACTTCGCAGGTTGGTGAGGTTGTGATTGTCCTTTTCGCCGCCGCCGGATTGTTCCATCAGTTGTTCGAGGAAGTTCTTGGGCTCTGGGACCGGGCGGACCTCGTAGCTGCCGTCGGCTAGCTTGGCTTCCTTGGCGATGAAGGCGACGGCGTCGTTCAGGGTGCCGATCTTGTCGACCAGGCCGAGTTCGAGCGCCTGGCGACCGGTGTAGACGCGGCCGCCGGCGATCTGGTCGAGGGGCTTCTTGAGGCGCGTGCCGCGGGCGTCGGCGACGTGCTGCTTGAAGACGCCGTAGATGTCGTCCATCCAGCTTTGCATTTTTTCGCGTTCGCCGGGGGTGAAGGGGCGATCGGTGTTGAAGAGGGCGGCGTTTTGCCCGCGCGAGTAGGACTTGAAGGTGATGCCGATCTTGTTCCACATCGGGGTGGTGACGATCTTGCCGGAGACGACGCCGATCGAGGCGGTGATGGTGGAGGCATCGGCGAAGATGGTGTCGGAGGCGCAGGCGACGTAGTAACCGCCGGAACCGGCGACGTCGCCCATGGAGACGACGAATGGCTTTTTGGCTTTCACGCGGCGGGTGGCGTCGAGGATGATCTCGCTGGCGGTCGCCGAGCCGCCGGGGGAATCGACGCGCAGGACGACGGCCTTGATCGTGTCATCGGCAGCGGCCTGGTCGAGCGCTTTGCGGAGGGCCGAGGATCGCGCTTCGCGGCTGCCGCCCATGTTGAAGATCGAGGGTTCGGCGTCGCCGAGCATGATCGGGCCTTCGACGTAGACGATGCCGACGGCGGGTTGGGTGGACTTAGCCTTCTTCGCGCCGCCGAATAGTTCGCCGAAGACTTTGAACATGGCGAAGGGGTTGGAGAAATCGATCTGCGGCTCCCTGGGCTTACCGTACTTCTTGTCGAATTCGATGTCGTTGCCGTATTTGGATTTCAGGAAGGCGGTGAAATCCTGACGGTGTTCGACCGCGTCGATCAGGCCGGCGGACTTGGCCTGCTCGGCGGTGTAGAGGCCGCCGTCGATCCAGGATTTGGCTTTCTCGACCGAGACGTTGCGGCCTTTGGCGATCTGTTCGAGCCAGGTTTGGAAGAGCGAATCGAGCAGCCAGTTGTGCATCTCGTCGGCCTGCTTGGAAGGGGCGGTGCGCATGAAGATTTCGGCAGCGGACTTGTAGTCGCCGCAGGTGAGGAACTCGGGCTGGACGCCGAGCATGTCGAGCAGACCGCGGAGGTAAGGCTGCTCGCCATAGAGGCCGCCGACCCAGAGGAGCGCGGTGGGGGCGGCGGAGATGCGCGATGCGCCGGAGAAGAGGACATAGTCGCGCATCATGAGGGAATCGGAGTGGACGAAGACGTCCTTGTTGGCAGCGCGGAGGGTGGCGAGGGATTGGCGGAGTTCTTCGACCTGCGCGGCGCCAAACTGGGCGTTTTCGGCGAGGAGGACGACGCCTTTGACGCCGGGATCTTGCGCGGCTTTGGTCATGCGCGCGGTGAGGTCACGCAGCGACGTGCCGGGCGGGCTGAAGAGGGGCAGGGATTCTTCGACGGGCGATTCGCTGAGCGGGCCGGTGAGGGTGAAGACGGCAATGGTGGCGGGCGGCGCGTCGGCGGCTGAGAGAGGGCGGGCGATTGTAAAAACGATGATAGCGAAAGCGGCAAGTCGGCGGAGTGACATGATGTACCTCGAGCGAAAGGGTGGAGAGTTCGATCGGGACGGAGGGTAATCCTCGGCGGGTCAGGCCGGCATTATAAAGACGGAGCGATTTTGGAAAGTTGCGACGGTGCGCGCAGGAGGTTACGTAATCTCGCACCTGGTCCATCGCCTTAACGCAGTGACAATCAGCACGATTCCTGCGACGAGCATTGCAACTGCAGATGCGATACTGGTGGAGACCAGGGGCTTGGCGCGGTCGAAAAAACTGATGTTCACGGGCACGAGACCCATCGCAATCGTGAAGAGGGCGATTCCACTTAAGAACGACGGTCGAAAGGAAAGAAACCACGCAAGCAGCCCGAAAAAGAAAAGCTGGAAAGCCGCGGAAATCGGCAGGAGGAAGGCAAACGAGCGGCCATAGAGGCGAAGATCAGCGGGGGCCAGAATCGCATAGCTGAGGACCAGGGTGATTTGGGCGGAGGCCCAGAAGGAACAGTGGTTGGCGAAGATGGCCAGGCCGTAATCGCGGGCGAATTCGCGGCGTGAATGGGGGAGGAGGATGTCGTGCACGAGCATCGCGGGTCGCAAGGCGGTCGTGCGACTGGCGACGATGATCGGGGTAAGCACGCTGATGACCAGCGAGAGCGCGAGGGGGGCGCCGGGATCGATATGACCGTAGAAGTGCTGAATGCTGACGGCCAAGATTGCCAGAAGCGCGCCAACGAGTGCGCCGAAGAATCCGTCGCGTCCGCCGGCGGCGGTGAGGAAGGCGCGGAGGCGGAAGCGACGCCAGGGCGAGGCGGTTATGTGCAGTCGGGGAATCTCGTTCGCGGGAATCGGGGTCTGGGCGGCACGCGCGGTGGACGGAAAGAAGCGAGGCGCGTTCACTTGGCGGCGGTTGGCCAACACGATCCACAATGTGATGAATAGGATTGCGGCGATGGCGTAGAGGGCGGCGGCCAGCAGCGGAAGCTCGCCCACCAACATCTGCACGAATGCGTGGCGCACGCTGGGGAGTATGAACGCCACCCAGGGCAAAAGTCCCGCGACGAAGGCGGCGGGGCCGAGATGGACGAGGCTCGGTACGATCTGCATCCATGACAGCTCTGCCGCAACCACGGCGGCAATGGCCCCCGCATAAAGCGGGAAATGATGCCTCGCCGCGGGAAGCATCGGGTGTGGCCAGAACACCAACGGAAGGATGATTGCCAAAAGCGTGAAGAGGATTGCAATCACGATCGCGGGGCCGCGGAGCCGCGGTGTGAGGAATCCGTGAGGAACTGCAAGCAGACGCGACGTCTGATCGGCGGAGAAGGCAGCAGCATGGGCGCACGCCACGCTGAGAAACAGGGTGGAGATCACCAGGTTGTCGTACATCATCTCGAGCGTGGGCGTCGCGCCCTTGAGCAGGAAGTTCGTTGGGACGGACGAACTTCCCAAGGCAAGGCCGCCCACGATCAACAGTGACCAAAACCAGGGCCACGGTCGCCGGAGATAGGTGAGCAGGATGCTGGCGTAGATCCCGCCGAGGCTGGGTTGGCGTGGATCACGCATCTTGCATCTCCAGGAAGATGTCTTCGAGGCTCAGATCTTCGACGTGGATGCGGGCGGCATGATCGCGCTGCAGGGTTTCGAGGAGGTCGGGTGAGGCGAGGCGCACGCTGACCAGCGCCTCGTGCCCGGCGACTTGGCGGCGGAGGCGGCCGGGGATGTCGAAATCGGGGGAGAAGGGGCTTTGCGCGGTGACGTGGAGGCGTTTGACGGTGTCTTTCAATTCGTCGAGGCCGCCGTCGAAGGTGAGGCGGCCTGCGGTCAGGAGCGCGACGCGGTCGGCGACGCGCTCGAGGTCGGATGTGATGTGCGTGGAGAAGAGGATGGTGCGGCGGCTATCGGAGGCGACGTCGAGCAGCGCGGCGAGAAACTGCCGGCGGGCGGCGGGGTCGAGCGCGGCGGCGGGCTCATCGAGAATGAGCAACTCCGGCTCGTGCGCCAGCGCGAGGATGATCGCGAGCTTCTGCAGCGTGCCGGGTGAAAGCGGCTTGATCTTGCGATCCGGCGGGACGTCCCAATCGCGGAGCAGGTCGCGGACGAGCGTGTCGTTCCACCTCGGGTAGAAGGCGGCGGTGTAGTCGAATAGTTGGCGCACGCGCATCCACGAGTGAAGCTGGATCGTTTGCGGGACGTAACCCAGGCGCGATTTGGCATCGGCGTCGAGCGACCAGGCGGACTGGCCGAGCGTCGTGGCGTGGCCGGCCGTCGGTTTGAGCAGGCCGACGGCGCACTGGATAAGCGTCGATTTGCCCGAGGCGTTGCGCCCGAGCAGGCCGGTGACCGAGCCGGTGGGGATCGTGAGCGAGACGGCATTGAGCGCGAGGCGGTCGCGGTCGAATCGCTTGGTCAGTTGGTCGAGTTGGAGCGGGGTCGCGTCAGTCATGCTTGCTCTCCTTCAGGAGGGGTTCGAGCAGGGCGAACACTTCTTCGGGCGAAAGGGAAAGCTGCCGGGCGGTCGCGGCGACCTGTTGCAGCAGCGGAAGCAGGACCTGGCGGCGGGCCTTGCCGTTGGCGGAGGGGGTGGGGGCGTTCACGCGCATGCCCTGGCCGCGAATTAGCTCGACCAGGCCGTCGCGCTCGAGGAGCGAGTACGCCTTGGAGATCGTCATCGGATTGACGGCCAGCCGCTGGGCGAGTTGGCGGACCGACGGCAGGAATTCGCCGGGTGCGAGGCGGCCACCGGCGATCTGCGAGCGGATTTGGTCCTGGAGCTGGCGGTAGATCGGGACGCCGGAGGCGGGGGATACTTGCAGGAAGAGGACGGGCGCCATGTGTATTAGTGTAGTAATACACATGGCGATGTCAAGCTTTTTATTTTGGAACGACGATTTCGCGGCCCTAGCGGCCGTCCTACTGCTTGATGTTCAGATCCCAGGAATAATCGACGAAATCGACCTTCCAGCCGGCGTAGTTCTTGCCGGCGTACTTGCCGACGAACGCGGGCACCCCCTGCTTGCCGCCGAAATCGTCGGCGTACCAGTCGAAAATGTGCGAGAGCTTGAGCGTGCGCGATTTCTCGTCAATCGGGTTGCGGAATGAGTCCGTCACGAAGTTCTTCATGTTTTGGTCGAGCGTCGCGTTCAGGTCGTCCGCCTTGTACGCCCGCGGCAGCAGCGGCGGACACGACCGCGCCCCGCATACCAGGGCCACGTGAATCCGCGGATCCTTGAACGTCGGGCGAATGACCTCGTTCTCAAGACTGTTCAGGCTGATCACCTTGCCGTCGGTGCGCACGAGCTGTTCTTTGAAGATGCCATAATCCTTCTCACTCGGCGAATACCCCGGCTTCAGGCGATCAGCGATGTTGCGGATCATCGTCGCATTGTAAACGTTGATGTAGAACGCCAGTTGTTCGTTTTTATCGAGCTTGGCGGTATCGACAAGGGCCATGGCATCGAGATAGCGAACCAGCGGAGGAAGGTACTTGGTTTTCACGGCGTTGTAATCAACGCGCTGATCCTTGACGATGGCTTTGAGTATCGCGTCGAACGCGGAATGATCGACGGTCTCCGCCGCGCGGGCGATGGAAATGTGACCGAGGGATACCGAGGCACAGAGCAACGCGGAGAATAAGAGACGATTGCTGATCATTATGCGGGTCATGTCTGCTCCTTCTAATTCACGTTCACGCCGAAACCACCTTACCGTTATGCCGCAACTCCACCATCTGCACCGGCGACGCCTGCAGGCGATCGATTCGCAGCACCTTGCCGCTCTTGCGATCGACTTCGCCGAACGTGAGCACGCCTGTCGGGCACGATTGCACGCACGCGCTGCACCGTACGCACTCCGGGTCCTCCATGGGCATCCCCTTGTTGGCGAAGTTCATCACGTCGATCCCCTGGTGACAGACGCTGGTGCAGACGTTGCAGGAGATGCACTTCTTCTTGTCCGCGAGGATGCGGAAGCGGCTGAAGCGGGCGTAGATGTGCATCAGCGCGGCTAATGGACATGCGAAGCGGCACCAGACGCGCCCGGAGAAGTGCCAGTAAAGCCCCACGCCGATGATTCCTGCCCACAGAAGATCGACGAACCAGATGTAGTTCAGGAACGGCAGGTCGTGGAAGAGGTATTCGAACCAGTGGCCGGCGAACGAGCCGGGTTTGGCCCACGCGATGCTGCGGAAAATCAGCAGCAAGAACGCCATCGCAAGGAACACCTGGCCGACCAGGTTAAAGCGGTTCCAGAACGGCCCGTGCGGCATCTTCTGGCGGTGCGCGTCGCCCATCGTCTCGGCCAGCGCGCCGCACGAACAGATCCACCCGCAATAAGCGCCCTTGCCCCACTTGCGGACGATCAGCGGGATCAGGACGAACGTCTGCACAAAGCTGATCGCCAGCCACGTCCACATCGGCTCGCCGGTGAAGACGTTCCAGAAAAACAGCGGCCACGCCAGGACGAGGCCGAAGGAGCGCCAGTACTCGCGGCCGTGCTCGGTGTACGAGGCCACCGGGAAGAGCGCGTCCCCAACCTTCTGCATGAAGCCGTGGTCGAACAAGCCATGGTGCCCCATCCACGGCAGCAGGAGATACGGCATCAGGAAAAGCGGAACAACTTGCACCGCCATCAACGTGAACGTCTGCCACCTGACGTAAGGCGTCTTGCGGCGTCGGATGCGCCGGAGGCCGAAGAGGATAATCGCCAGACAATAGGCGAAGGAGTAGTAAAAGCCGGGCTCGCCCATCGAGACGCGCAGGGTGCCCAGCAGATTCTTCGGATCATGGAACGCGCGAATGTCCTTTAGCCAATTCGCGAACCCATAAGGAAACCATTTGTTCTTCGAGAAGGTGTCGCCGAGCGTGATGATCTTGCTCAGGCCTGGGACGGTATCGGGATTAAGGCCGCCCTTTTTCCAGTGATAGACGACGGTGAAAATGGCGAGCGACAGGATCAGCGTGAGCCACCATTTCAGCGTCCGATCGCCATGAACGTGCACGCCGCTACGGCGAAAGAAATCCAGCGGCGCCTCGCGGCCAAGCATGGTGAACACGGCGTCGTTCGGCAGCTCGCGGCCCTGGTTCTGCGCATCGACGATCGCGACGCTCTCCTCCTTGATCTCCTTGACCTTGCTCCCCAGCATCAACGTGATCGTTCCCGGCCGCTTGTACTGCCCCATGAAATCGCCCATGGCCGTCGTCACGCGCTCGGACGTCGGCTTCTCCACTTGCACGTCTGCCATCGGGTCGGCCATCAACCGGTTGAGGCGCTCCAGGTTGTCCGGCTTGGGCCGCGAGAATTCGGCCTTGCGGTAGGAGAGCGTCACGTGCCCGCCGCACTCGGCGATCGCGATGGCGGTCTCCAGCGCCGAGTCGCCGCCGCCGACGACCAGCACGTTCTTGCTTGCGTATTCCTTCGGATCGTGGAGGCGGTTGTAAACCTTGTCCTTCTCCTCGCCCGGCACGCCCAGCATGCGGAAGTTGCCCGAGCGGCCGATGGCGACGATGACCCTTCGCGCGCGGAGCATTGCCGGTTGCGAACCGCCGCCTGCCGCTTGATCCGGCGCGAGGTGAACCTCCAGCACATCACCGGCGCGGGTGATCTTCTCCGCCCGCGCTGCCTTGGGCGCAATGCCTCGCGCCAGCGTCTGCGCGCGGAGCTCATCGACCAGCGCTTCCTTAATGTCCGCGCGAAATTGCAGGTCTCCCGCCGGGGTCATGTCCGTCGGGTACGTGTAGATCGGCTTGCCCCTGGGGAAATTGACGATCGTGGAAAACGGCTCGGCCGCCTCGAGAATCTCGAATTTAAGATTCGCCTTCTTCGCCTCCAGCGCCGCGGCCATGCCCGATACGCCTGCGCCCAGGATGACGAGGTCCAACACGTCAGCCGATGCCGATGCTGCGCTCTTGAACGCGGGATCGGCCAAAATCCGCTGCACCGCCTTCGCGCCAGTATCCGACGAGAACTTCAGCAACGGAATGCCCGTCAGATCGCCGACGACGTACAACCCCGGCACATTCGTCGAGCCGTCGTCGTTCACCTTCGGCAGTTTCTCCACCGTCCCGGCCGGCCAACGCGTGTGCAGCCAACGGACGTACCGGGCCAGCGGATTGGCGCGCTTCGATGGCGGCGTTTGATAATCGAGTTGAGGATTGCCACCGCCCGGCATCGGTGCCGCCGTCGGTAGTTGGGCCGTGCTCATGCGTACTCCATTGTCTGTGCCTGCCGCGGCGCCGGCGCGACTGAGATGCCGCCCGCGGCGGTATGGTAACAGCAATCATTGGAGAAGGAATTGTATTCCCAACGGGGGGGACCATCACCCCTGCGGCACGGCCGCCGCGGGCGACTCGCTCTCATCAAGCTGCAACTGGTGCCTGGCCATCTCGTAATACGCCCCCCGCCGCGCGACCAGCTCGTCGTGGGTCCCCCGCTCGATGATCTGCCCATGCTCCATCATGAAGATCTGATCGCATTCGATCACGGTGCTGAGACGGTGGCTGACGAGTATGATCGTGCGCTGGCCCTTGAGCGAATTGAGCGTCTGCGTGATCGCGCGCTCGTTGTTCGGGTCCAGGGCGCTGGTCGGCTCGTCCAGGATCATGATCGGCGCCTCGGTGATCAGCGCCCGCGCGATCGCGATGCGCTGCCGCTGTCCGCCGGACAGGTTCGCGCCCGACTCGTTGATCTCCGTCGCGTACCCCTGCGGCAAGGCGCGAATGAACGTGTCGGCCTCGGCAAGCTTTGCGGCATGGCGGATCTGTTCGTCGGTTGCATCAGGCCGGCCGTACGCGATGTTCTCCGACACGCTCGCCGGCAGGATCACGTTCTCCTGCAGCACCAGCGCGATGTGGCGCCTTAAGTCCTTGATCCGTACGCCGCGGATGTCCTGCCCGTCCAATTCGATCGCGCCACCGGTCGGATCGTAAAAGCGCGGCAGCAATGAAAGCATCGTCGATTTGCCTACGCCGGAAGAACCGACGAACGCCACCATTTGCCCCGGTGAGATCGTCGCCGAGATCGCGCGCAGGATCGGCGTGCCTTCCAGATACTCAAACGTCAGGTTCTCCAGCACCAGCACCCGCGGCTGCTTCGCCAGCGGCCGCGCATTTGGCGCGTCGAAGATCACCGCATCGCGATCCAGCACCTCGAACACCCGCTGGCACCCCACCACCCCCTGCGTCATCGAAGCCCCCGCGGCGGTCAGATTGCTAAGCGGCCCGTAAAGCTGCGCCAGGTACGTGATGAACACCAGCAGCTTGCCGACGGTCATCCCATCCTCACCGACGTGGTTCTGGATCTGATCGCGATACACCAGGAACCCGCCGTACCCGAAGATCAGCGCGCTCCCGATCCCCAGGATCAATCCCACCACCAGGCCGTACGCGATCTCCGACAAATGCGTCCGGACGTACTTGCTGATGCTGCTGCGCACGTTGCGCTCGAACTTGTCGTACTCGCGCTCTTCCTGACCAAATGCCTGTACCAACCCCATCGTCGCGACCGAGCGCTGGATGGTCGTTGTCAGCTCGGTATCGATCTGCTTTACGTCCGTCCATTTCCGCTTGAGCACGCCGTGGAAGTAGCGGTGCGCCCAGACGAGCGCCGGCGTCACCGTCAGAGCAAGGAGCGTCAGCCGCCAATTCATCGAAAACATGATCCACGCCATCGCCACCAGCGTGACCAGCGACACCACCACGGCGTTGATCAGGTTGTTCAATGTGGTCTGAAAACCGTAAACGTCGGTTGAAAGCCGGTAGATCGCATCCCCCTGCGGCTGCGCCTTGAAATACGCCAGCGAGAGTTGCTGGAGCTTGTCGAAGAGGTCACAGCGCGCTCGCATCAGCCCGGAATATCCGACGCGGATGTTCGCCAGCGCCTTGCCCATCGTGAACAGCTCCTGCAACAAGCGCAGAACGAGCGTCGCGACAGCGAGGGCAATGATTCTCCCCAGCGTGGACTCGGGCGTGATCGAGAGGAACAGCCGATATGCCCAGTGGTTGGACGGCTGCTTCACTTCGATGGAATCGATCAGGATCGCCAGCGGAAACGGTTGCAGAAGCGCCGCCAAGGTTGACAAAAGGATGAACGAAAGCGTCAGGAGGACAAACGGCCAGTCCGGTGTGAAATAGCTGAGGACCCGTGCATAAAAACGCACACCCACGCGGAACTTTGAAGAATTTTCGTCGCCTTTAGTCATTATTTGGCAGCGGCGATAGGCGAGTTAACCGGCAGAACATCCGCGGTTTCCATCTCGCGATCGGAGGGTGGATTGACCGTCGCCGGCGCTGCCTTTTCCTGCTCGGACTTGGGATAGACCGGGTAGAAGCCTGCCTTCTCGGCGACTTCGTCGATTAGGCCGAAAATTGGGCGGCTGACGTGCCACTTGTTGAACAGGTACATCGCCCACCACGATAGCGGGATCAGGACGGCTGTGCGACTGAAGGGCCACATGTAGAGCAATAATAGACCGGCGAGCATGCAACTGGCGATGAAGAGGACTGCGCAAAACTTACTCATTTCCAGGGAGACGCGAACGCGCGTCAGCATGCCGACGTTGTGGTGGTGCTCGGTGGCGGTGGTGAGGCGGACCTTCACGTAGCGGCTGCCGTAGATTTCCATGTCCCAGCTTGACCAGCCGGAATCGACGCGCATGCGCCAACCCGTCTTGCGGACCTCATTTGCGATGCGATCTAAAAGCGTCAGTCTGTCGTACCACTTGCTCCAATACAGCAGCGTCTCGCCGTCCTTCGGATCGAACGGGAGGTCCTGGTGGCGGCGGTAGCCTTTGGCCTCGTCGTTGAGGACTTTGGCCTTGAGCCGGACGGAGTAGCGGGCCCAACCGCGCGCGATCGGCTGGCGATAGTGAAGATAGGCGATCAGCGGGCGGGTGAGCCAATGGCGGTGGCGGGGCATCGGCTGCTGGTATGCGGCGACGCACGCGAGCACCACCGGTACGAAGAACATCCCGAGGGCTCCCCAGAGGAGCGGATAGGCAAGCGTATCCGTCACGCCGTTGTGCGGGAAAGCCAAACCGAGGATTGCGATGAAGGCGTAAAGAAGGTGCCACTCGATGCTCAGGAGCATGGCGGCGACCATTGATGCGGGGCGGCGATAGATGGTTTGGAAGAGGCCGGTGCCGAAGAGACCGTGGTAGACGACGTCGCCGGTCATGCGGACGCCGATGCGGTCGGTGCCGTAGATCTTGCCGCGCCAGTGACTGGCGCCGAGCGTGTTGAAGTGGTCGGGGTGTTTGTACTTGAGGAGCGCCTCGGCAGTGCCGTAGCCGCGCTGCTGTTTCAGATAGGCTTTGACCGTGTTGCGGCGGTAGTGCCAGACCTGTGCGGCTGGGGCGAAGCCGATCGTGTAACCGGCGTGCTGGAGACGCCAGATGAAATCGACGTCGTCACCGGCGGCGCGGAACTGGCTGTCGAAGCCGTTCACTTCCTTGGCGACCTTAGTGTAGTACGCCATGTTGCAGCCGGGGACGTGCTCGGCGGTGCGGTCGTCGATCATGACGTGGGTCGGGCCGCCGGGGGAGAGACCGACGCACTCGGCGACCCACGAGCCCTCGTCGGGAATCAGGTTTGGTCCGCCCATGCCCGCGTGCGGGCCGCGGACCATGGCGAGCGCGAGGTAGTAGAGCCAATCTTCGTCGGCTTCGCAGTCGGAGTCGCTGTAGACGATGATTTCGCCGCGCGCGGCGTTCATGCCGACGTTGCGGGCGTGCGAGAGGCCCATGTTCTTCTGGCGGATGTTGCGCACCCAGGGGAACCGCTTGAGGATCTCCTGCGTGTTATCCGTCGAGCCATCATCGACGAAGATGACCTCGTACTCGGGGTAGCGGATGCGCTCCATTGAGCGCAGGCAGCTTTCGACCGTGCTGGCGCCGTTGTAGGAGCAGATGATCACGCTCATCATCGGTAGCTTGTCGTCGGCGAGTTGCGGAGCGCGTTGGAGCAGCGGCTGGAGCGCGTAGTAGGCGGGCTTGGGTTTGCGGTAGCCGTTTTCGTCGCGTTCGCGCTTGACGACGCCGAAGGCCCAGTCTTCGATCTGCCAGCCGTGGGTGTACCAGTCGTCGGTGTAGCTGAAGATGAAGGTGCCGACGCACCCTTCGTCGAAGACGGCGCGCACGTGCTTGGCGAGGATCTCGGACTGCTTTTCCTCGTCGTACTCGCGGAAGGTGTCGATGCCGTACTCGCCGAGCATGAGCGGCTTATCGCCGGCGATGTTCTGGAGGCGCGCGAGGTAGTTGCGGAACTGCTTATCCTCGTGCAGGTAGACGTTGAAGCAGACGAAATCGGTCGTCCGGGGTTGGACGTATTCGGTGGTGGGGAAGTTGGCGAAGGTGACGAGGCAGTCGGGGGCCTCTTGCTTGGCGGTGGTGACCAGGTCATCGACGAAGCATTCGACCTTTTCCTTGCCGACGAAGCGGACGATGTCGGGCGGGATTTCGTTGACGACGCTGATCGCAAAGACGGCGGGGTGATTGCCGCAGGTGCGGGCGGCGGTGCGGACGGCGGTATGCGCCTGGGCGGTGATGTCAGGATCGCCGACGAAGGTAAGGTTTTTCGGCCAGGCGACGTCGAGGAAGATCTTGAGGCCCAGCTCCTGCGCGAGGTCGAGGAACCAGCGCGGGGGGACGTGGTAGATGCGGATGCAGTTGGCGCCCATCTCGACGATCTGCTCGAAGTCTTTGCGGGTGTTGGCGGGGGAGGGGAGCGGGTCGCCGTCGGCGTTGTGGGCGAAGGGACCGTAGGTAACGCCCTTCACGTAAAATTTGTTCTCGCCTAGGCGGAAAAACTTGCCATCGCGGCGGACACGGTTGGTGACGGGTTCAGCGCGGCGCTGGCGGCCGGTGTGGACGGCGGGCGCTGGTTCCCTGAGCGTTTCGAGTACGGCAACGGTCATGGCGACATTCCTCGTTCCCAGTTCCACCGGAACGATGACACGGCGGCAGCGGCGGTGTGAGCGCGACGTTACTTCTTCTCTATTGCTCCCGCGCCGGCCGGTTGGTCAAACCGCCGGCGAAACGGAGAGAATATCATAAACGCCCCAGCCCGGTAGACGTAGAAAATTTCGTCGGCCGGAAGGGTGGTGCTGCATTAGACATCCCCAAGGGCGGCAGGTTAGTCATCCGTCAGCATGCGCGGGTCCGATAAAATCGCACCGTTGACGAAAGTCTGCGGCTGAACTAAACACAAGCTCTCTATGGAACTCAGCGCAGATCAGGTTGTTGAGACGTTCGGCGCCGCGGCGGACGAAAACCGGATGGCCCCGTCACGGCACGAGCAGGTCGTTCAGCTCCCGCCCGAAGGTGAGCTTTGGATGACGGGCGACCTGCACGATCATCGCCGCAATTTCGACAAGCTGGTCAAGGCCGCCGACCTGGGCGGCAACCCGCAGCGACACCTGATCCTGCACGAGCTGATCCATGGGGATCATTATGATGCCGCTGGTGCTGAAGAGTCGTGGATCACCCTCTACCGCGCGGCTGAGCTCAAGTGCGACTTCCCGGGGCAGGTTCACTTCCTCCTGGCCAACCACGACCTGGCGCAGATTCACGGCAAGGGGATCATGAAGGCGGGGTTGTCGGTATGCGAGGCGTTCACCAAGGGGGTGAAGCGAGCCTTTGAAAAACAGCACAACGTGGTCACGGTAGCAATCTCGGAGTTTCTACTTTCCCTTCCGCTGGCGGCGCGGACGGAGAGCGGGATCTTTTGCTGTCACAGCATGCCGACGGATGACCAGATCGATGCGTTTGACTTCACGATCTTCGATCGGGAGCTGACCGGGCCGGATTATGCACAGCGCACGGGTCCGGTGTACCAGTTGATCTGGGGCCGGCATATGAGCCCGGCTACGGTGGATAAGTTTGCGGAGAAAGTGGGGGCGGAGCTGATCCTGACGGGGCATCAGCCGCAGGAGATGGGGCATGCGATTAATGGGGATAAGCATCTGATCCTGGCGTCGGACCACAACCAGGGGGTGTTTCTGCCGATCGACCTGGCGGAGAAATATGACCTGGAGACGCTGGTGGGGCGGTTGCAGAAGTTCGTGGCGCTGGATGTCTGAGCTGAAGGCAAAAGGCAAAAGGCTAAGGGCAAAAGGTCGGAGAGCGCATTTCACGCGGCGTGGGACGTGGCGGGGGATTTGGACGGATGTTGATTCTGGATTGCCATGTGCTCGGCGCGGACGAGACCGCGGAGGACGGTGGCGGTGATGTCGCGGCCGCCGCGGAGGTTTTCCTTCAGGCATCCGATCGTCGCTGATGGGCCGAAGGGCACCGCCCACCATCCGGTGAGGAGCGTTCCGAGCGTTTGCAAAAGCCCCCTGCCCGCGCGTTCGCCTGGACGGACGAATCGGATGGCCGATGGCCTCTGCGCTGTCTTCACCAACAGGCCGACGCACCAGTGGAAGACGACGAAGCGCCCGCCGTGTTTTACCTGGTCGACCAGTTCTCCCAGCGTCATGTGTTCGATGCCACGAACCTTCATCGCACTACTCCCGCGATTAGATACTTGTCGGCGAGAATCGCGTTGAGAAAACAGGGGCAATTCGCGGTGAACGAATAGAAAGAGGCACGAGACGCCACGCCTCGTGCCTCTTGAGATTCGGATTCAGATCGCCGTTCAGCCGGCCTTGGCAGGATAGTACGGCTTATGCGGCCCAGACTGATGGTGCTGCTGTTGCTGTTGTGACTCGTGGGACGGATGCGGGATGGTTCCGGCGTTGGCACGCGGGTGGGCGTCGTCGTAGACCTGCTTGACGCGGCTGGTGGTCAGGTGCGTGTAGATCTGCGTCGTCGAGAGGGATTGGTGGCCGAGCAGTTCCTGCACGCTTCGGAGATCTGCGCCGTTGTTCAACAGGTGCGTGGCGAAGCTGTGGCGGAGCGTGTGCGGGCTGATTCCCGGATCGAGGCCGGCCTCGATCAGGTACTTGTCGAGTTTGCGGCGCACCGAGCGGGTTGAGAGGGGTTCGCCGTGCTTGTTGAGGAAGACGCGCGGCGTGTTGGGGTTTTGGAGCTTGAGGTCGGCGTTGCGGAGTTCGAAGTAACGCTGCACGGCCTTGATCGCCTGCGAGCCGATCGGCGTGAGGCGGTCCTTGCGGCCCTTGCCGCGGACGCGAAGGATGCCTTCCTGGAGGTCCAGGTCGCACATCTCCAGCTCGACCAGTTCGCTGACGCGAATACCGCTGGAGTAGAGGATCTCGAGCATCGCCTTGTCGCGGGCGCCGAGAAGATCGTTGTCTTCGGGGGCGTCGAGGAGCTTCTGAACCTGTTCGAGGTCCAGGCACTTGGGGAGGCGCTTCTCCTGCTTGGGCGTGCGGATGGTCGAGAGCGGGTTGACGCTGACGACGCCGCGCCGGATCAGGAACTTGAAGAAGCTGCGGAGCGTCGCCAGTTTACGGGCGGTGGTGCTCTTGGTGTAGTTTTGTGCGTAGAGGTAGGCGAGGAACTCGCGGATGGTCAGCGCTTCGCACTTAAGCTGGCGTTCGTCGACCTGCTCGAGCGTCATCGCCGGGGCGGGAGCGGTCCCGGCAGCAGCGGCGTTGGCGTGACCGATCTCGCCGGCCATGAACAGGCCGAACTGGATCAGGTCAGCGCCGTAGCTTTTGATCGTGTAATCGCTGAAATGTTTTTCCAGCTTGAGGTAATCCAGGAACTGTCTCACCAGAGGGGTGAAGTTCTTGGGGTGCGGAGCGTTGGATGAGACGGGGTTTGGATTCGGTGCGATCATAGATGGAGCCGCTCGGGCGATAGGACCTTCGGTCTGCGCACACTTGCCATCCGGAACTGGCGTCCGGCGTGGCCCATGAGAGATGAAGGCTCGTTCGATCGCACGCACGACACCCCGGCGCTCCGCGCCTTACCGGTGACGACGACGACGATCGCGATAGCCCACACCCCAGTCGGCGAAGACTGTGGGTCAAACTCTCCGGGAATGCCCCGCGGCTCCGACGCGGGAAAACCCGATAACCTTATGCAGCCTTTTTCGGCAAGTAGGCCTTTAATTCTTTCGCCAAATGCTGACCAAGTTGGTGGCTGAGCACGGCGGCATCGAACCAGTCGAACGGCAACTCGCGCCGATTGACCATTTCGATCAGGCTTTCCAGCACTTTGGCTTCCTCACCGACCTGGTAGCGAAAGCAGAACTGCTGATTCCCCTTCACGAGGCTCAGCGTCTTGGTCGGCTGGGTTTGCGTGCCCTGTTGCTGCTGCTGCTGCATCGGTCCATTCTCCTACAGGCCCCGCTCCGGGGGCCCTTAACAGCGCCAGTCGAATCCAACGACCGGCGACATCACCTATCTCATCGGCACATTTCCCCCGTCACATAACTTTCAACCCGATAAAACTGTCGAACCACTCGCCCGGCTGCCTGTCGGGGGCATTACAGCCCCCTTAACTTGGGGCTGACGATGAGCTGTTCGATCAGCTCGGAATAGGCGAATCCGCAGTAACGGTCCATGTTCATGTAGTATTCCTTCTCGCCCATCGGCCCGACGGGATCGTTACGGCCGGCGGCGTAAATGTGCAGGCGATCCCGCACGGTGCCGTTGGCCGCATCGAAGAGCCCAACCGCCTGGATGACGTCGCCGCTTGCTGTGGGCATGGGGTCGACGTTGCGCGGGGCGGCGCTTTTGGCCAGCTCGCGCGGGTCGACGTTGGGCGGCTTGGTGAACATTCCAGGTTTGACAAAAAGCTGCATCGCCGCCCCGAGCTTGGGGGGGTTGTAGGTGTCGTATATCGTCACGGTTGGAACGATCAGGCCGTCGCAATGGAGCAGGTCGCACACCAGGGCCGCCTGCTCGGGCGAGGCGACGCGATCGATCCTGAGGGTGGCATAGACCTCGGCGACGCGATTGACCGGCACCGCCGTCACGCCCTGCACCTGCTGGAGTTGCTGGAAGACCAGGTCGGCCTGGAGGAAGGCGTCGACGCCCTTCTCGCCGCTCAGGTTGATCACCGGGGCGACGGCCCAGACCTGCCGGCGCTTGGTCGTAAGGGATTTAACCTGCTCGCGACCGTAGACCGGTTCGGGCTTGGCACAGCCGGTCGCCAGCAGGCAGAGGGCAACCGCGAAAATGGACAGAATGCTCCGCATGAACGACATAGCGCCTCATCCGTGAGAACGCCCCCAATCGATACGACTCACAACGACGGAAAAGCAGACAATGCTTACACGGCAGGTGTCATCCTGAGTACTTAGGATGACAGTGCCGCCGAAACGATATAAGTAGCACAGGAACTTTAGTTTTCCAGTTCTTTGACGCTGGAACCCACCGCGGTTTTTGAGGCGCCCGCGGGGGCGGGCGCGTCCTTGGCGTTTCGGTTGGCGATCGGCCAGACATTGGCCGCCTCGGCCTTGACGCTCCAGACGTTCTCATGGCCGCCGCGGTCGCTTACGAAGTAAACGCGTTCGCCGGCCCAATATGGAGTAAGACACGTGGACGTGCCATCGGTGAGTCGATGGCGGCCACCGCCGTCGGCATCGACGATCCAGATGTCCTGCTGACCGCGGGGCTTGCCCTTGTTGGTCTGGGCGGGATCGACGACGGTGGAAAAGGCGAGGCGCTTGCCGTCGGGGCTCCAGCAGGGGCTGATGATGGCGGAGTTGGAACTGACGGCGACCTCGGTGATGCGGCGGGCTTCGCCGTCGCTGAGATCCAGCGTCCAGAGACTGAACCAGCGGCTGCCGCGCTGGCGGGCGCGCTGGTACGCGATGCGCTCCACGCCTTTTTCAGGCGACCAGGTGGGGAAGAGTCCGTAGCCGATCATCTTCCGTTCCCGGGTGGCGAGCGTGACGACCCAGATTTCCCACTGTCCGCTGCGTCCACCGATGCTGGAGTAGACCAGGCGCGAGCCGTCGGGGCTGAAGCTGGGGTGCATGTCCTGAGAGGGGCCGGAGGTGATCTGGGTCACGGTTCGGCCGTCGGTGTCCATCGTGTAGAGGTCCCAATTCCCGGCCCGGGTGGAGCAGAACGCGATGGTCTTGCCGTCGGGGCTGAAGCAGGGTTGCGCGTTTTCGGACGGATCGCTGGTCAGTTGCGTGACGCTGGTGCCATCGACGCGCTGCAGGTAAATCTCGGGACGCTCGCTGTTGAGGGTGCTGGAGTAGACCATCCAGCGGCCTGTCGCGTCGACGTTGATGTCGGCGTGGTACCCTTCATCGCTGAAGGTGTGCTGCTGGTAGCCGAACTCGCCCGGCTCAGCCTTG
>JAQGHM010000185.1 GCA_028291615.1 Phycisphaerales bacterium
TTCTGCGCGTTTTGGCGGTTTCTGGCGGCGCGGAGGTCGGCGAGAGAAACGGTGGTGGTCTCTTCGGACGGGAGCGCGGTGCTGCTGGACATTTGTCCCCCTTTGTTAGAACTGTGCGTATTATAACAGATACCTAACAGAATAGCAAGGGGATTTTTTCTTTGATCCTTTGTTTCTTTGCTTCTCTGCGACAGAAACTTGGAGGTGGCGGGGGAAACGACGGGGGTTCGGGATTTTGTCGCAAAGAATCAAGGGGCAAAGAAGCAACGGGGGGACGCGAGGATGCAGCATGCCTCACTGAAGTGAGCAAGCCGGGGAAATAAGCGCGGATGTCCCCCTTATCCTCTCCCCCTTATCCTCTTTCGTTGCGCGAAGGGACGCTTCGCAAGGGTGGAGAATTTCGTTCGCTGAAGCGAACCCTACTTTTGGCGGATTCTTCAAATCGGGTTGATTCTTATAGGAGGGAGTTCGGCGCGGGAGTGGGCGGAAGTTTCCGTAGGCGAGGGGGCGTCCCTGGAGAGGAGAATGCTTGCGCAGGCGGTTTGCGCTGTGGGCTGCTGGGGTTTCTCTTTCGCCCCGCTGGGGCTGGTCTATTGCGATTGTTGTGGACCCAGGGCTTGCGCCCGTGGGCTACTTTTTGTCGCCGCGGTGCGGCTGTGGGGGCTAACTGGGGGTTGTAGGCCGGAAGCCGCGTCGAGGAAGGACATTGATCTCACGGTGATCGGTCAGGCGATCCCGGCGTTTTGTAGTTCGGGGGTGGGGGTTGGTTCTGGCGTGCGGGACGGCTTGCGGTGGGTCAGGCGGTAGAGGAGGTAATAGACGGTGGGCGTGGCAACCAGCGAGAGGAGGACCGAGATGCAGAGGGCGCCGATGACGGCGACCGCGAGGGGGCGGAGCATGTCGGCGCCCGAGCCGATGCCGTGGGCTAGGGGGAGCATGCCCAGGGCGGCGGCCATGGAGGTCATGAGGACGGGGCGGAGGCGGCGGCGGCCGGATTGGACGAGGGCTTCTTCCAAACTGAGGCCGGTTTGGCGGAGGTGATCGACGTAGTCGAGCATGAGGATGCCGTTCTTGGCGACGATGCCTACGCCGATGATCGCGCCGAGGCGCGAGATGATGTTTTCGGAGATGCCGGTGAAGTAGAGGGCGGCGATCGTGCCCAGCAGCGCCAGTAATGCGCCGGCGATGATGGCGATCGGTTCGAGAAATGAGCGGAACTCGAGCACCAGGACGGTGAAGATTAGCAGGACGGCCATGATCATGACGACCAGGAGGTTGCGGAAGGATTCCTGTTGTTGCTGGTAGAGGCCGCCGAACTCGATCGCGCCGGCGGGGAAACGGGAGTCGTTGGCGAGCTTGGCCTTGATCTCGGCGATGACGCTGCCGAGGTCGCCGTTTTCGAGTTCGGCGGTGACGGCGACGTATTGGCGAAGGTCGTCGCGCTCGAGCTCGAGTTGGCCGGGCTCTTCTCTCACGTCGGCGACCTGGCTTAGGCGGACGGTCTGGCCGGTGGGCGTCTTGAGCGGGATGTTGGCGAAGGTTTCGACGCGTTTGACGGCGGCGGGATCGAGCATGACGCGGATGTTGGTGACGCGATCGCCTTGAAGCACGTAAGAGGAGACCTGCCCGAGCTTGGCAGCGCCGACCGCGGCGGCGATGTCGCTGGCGGAGAGGCCGTAGCGCTGGGCGTCGGCTGGGCGGACGCGGAAGGTGAGGGAGGGGCCAGCGACGATGAGGCCGTCCTCGGCGTCGGCGACGTGCGGGATCTCATCGATCTGGGTCTTGATGGCGGGGGCGGTCTGCTTGAGGAACTGGATGTCGGTGGAAAAGATCTTGATCTCGACGGGTTTGGGGGAGCCGACGAGATCGCCGATCAGGTCGCCGATCATGCCGTGGAGATCCATGTCGATCTGCGGCTCGACGTGTTTTAATTTGGCGCGGAGGTCGACGATGACGTCGGCGGTGCTGCGTTGCGCGTTGGAGCGGAGCTTGACGAGGAAGTCGCCGGCGTTGGGCTCGGTGAGTTCGAGGCCGAGGGCGACGCCGGTGCGGCGGGAGTAGCTTTCGACCTCGGGGGTTTGCTTGAGGACTTTTTCGATTTCGGTGAGAGCGCGGTTGCTTTCGGCGAGGCTGGTGCCGGGGGGGTTGACGCGGTAGTCGAGGACGAAGCCGCGTTCTTCGAGGGTGGGGAGGAGCTCGGATTTGAGGCGGGTGTAGAGGTCGATGCCGGCCAGGACCAACAGCAGGCAGATGCCGACGGTGATGAAGCGGTGTTTGAGGGCGGTGCGGACGGCGCGTTCGTAGAAGGCGGTGACGGCGCGGAGGATGAAGCCGCCTTCTTCCATGGTGTGGCCGCGCTCGTTGGCGGGCACGCGGATGATCCACGCGGCCATTGCGGGGGTGAGGGCGACGGCGAGGACCAGGGACATCAGGAGCGAGACGGTCATGGTGATCGCCAGGGCGCGGAAGAAGACGCCGGGGACGCCGTCGAGGAAGGCAAGCGGGATGAAGACGACGACGGGGGTGAGGGTGGAACCGGTGAGGGGGAGGAAGATCTCGCTGACTGCGGCGTGGACGGCGGCGAGGCGGGCCATGCCGGTGGCCATCTTGGTGTGGATGGCCTCGACGACGACGATGGCGTCGTCGATCACGAGGCCGATGGCGGAGGCGATGCCGCCGAGGGTCATCAGGTTGAAGGTCATGTTCAGCAGGCGCATGGCCAGCAGCGTGACGAGAACGGTGACGGGAATAACGACGATGGCGACGAGCGTGGAGCCCCAGTCTTTGAGGAAGACGAAGAGGATGACGACCGAGAGGATCAGGCCGAAGATGATCGCTTCCCAGACGCTGCGCACCGAGTCGCGCACGAGGATTGATTGATCGTAGAAGAAGGCGAGCTTCATGTCGGGCGGGAGCTGGCCTTTGAGGCCGTGGATCTCGCGCTTGAGGGCATCGACGATATCGAGGGTGCTGCCGTCTGGCTGGCTGCGCACCATGATCAGGACGGAGCGTGCGCCGTCGGCGGTGACGACCGTGCTGGCGGGTTCGGCGGCGCGTTCGACGCGGGCGAAGTCGCGCACGCGCACGGGGCGATCCTGCACGCTGGCGACGACGAAGTTCTGGATGTCGGTGAGGTCGTGCAGGCGGCCATCGACTAGGGTGAGGTAGAGCGAGTCCTTTTCCTCGTGCAGGCCCCCTGCCGTGACCAGGTTGTTCTTCAATAACGCATCGGTGACCTGGCCCATCGAGAGGGTTTGGGCGGCGAGGCGGAGCGGGTCGACGATGATGTGGAATTCGGGCTGGCGTCCGCCGACGAGATCGACACGTGCGACGCCGGGGACGCGGAGGAAGCGGGGCTTGATGACGGTTTCGGCGGCGACGGTGAGATCGGGGAGGGTGCGATTGGGGCTGGTCAGGCTGATGCCGGTGATGGGGAAGACGGAGAAGGTGAGGCGGAAGGCGCGGGCATCGACGGTGGCGGGGAGATTGGAGCGCACCTGGGCGAGGCGGGAGCGGACATGCAGTTCGGATTGCTCCATGTCCACGCGCCAGTTGAAGAAGACGTTGACGACGCAGGAGCCGCGGCCGGTATTGGAGCGGACGTTGACCACGCCGGGGGCGTCTTTCATCGCCTCTTCGATGGGCTTGGTGATGGTGGCCATCATCTCTTCGGCGGGCATCTCTCCGTTGTCGACCATGATGGTGACGCGGGGGAAATTGGTCTGCGGGAAGACGCTGGAGGGCATGGAGGTGGCGGCGTAGATGCCGCCCAGGCATAGGCCGAGGATGATGAAGATGACGCCCTTCCAGTGGCGGGTGGCGAATTGTCCGAGGAGTGAGGACATGGTTACGGGTGAGGGACGGCGACGGCGCGCCAACAAGGGTGACTAATCAATGATCTTCACGCGCGATGCCGCGGGGAGACCGAAAGCGCCGGCGGTGGCGACGACGTCCCCTTCTTTTATTCCGTCGGCGGTGATCTCAATCAGGCCTTCTTCTTCCAGGCCGGGTTTGACGGTTTTGTGGGTGGCTTGGTCGCCTTCTACGAGGGAGATGACGCTGTCGCCGTTTTCGTCGGCGACTACGGCCTCGCGCGGGACGGCGAGGCAGTCTTTGTGCTCTTCGGCAATGATGCGGACCCGGACGGAGAGGCCGGGTCGCAAGCCGGCGGCGGTGGCTGGGATGTCGATCGAGACGGTGACCGCGCCGTTGCGGGGATCGACCTGGGGGCTGACGAACGAGACCTTGCCGATGATGGGCGCGTCGCCATCGCGCGGGGCGGAGCCTGTGGCTGGGAGGATTTGGGCGGAGAGGGTTTCGGGTTTGGCGGGTAACTGGTCGGCGGGGACATCGACGTTGACGACGAGTCGATCGAGGGCGACGAACTGGACGATCGTGCGGGTGGTGTCTACGGCTTCGCCGGGGTTGACCGAGAGGGAGACGACGGTGGCATCGATGGGGGCTTTGATGGTCATCAGCTCGCGCTGGGTGCGGGCGGTTGCGAGAGCGGCGGCGGCCTGGGCGACCTTGGCTTCTTCCTGGTGTAAATCCTCGGGTGTGGGGGAGGCTTTGAGGATGGCGAGTTGTTTTTCGCTGATGGCGAGTTCGCCGCGGGCAGTGTTGAGTTCCATGGAGGCTTGTTCGACGCTCTTGCCGCTGACGCCTTGATCGACGGCTAATAGTTTTTGGCGGTCGTAGGCTTTTTGGGCGAAGTCCAATGTCGAGCGCGCTTTCTCTACGCCTAGCTGCGCGATTTGGAGCTGGTCGGGGCGCGGCGTGGCTTTTAGCGCGGCGAGCGATGCCTGGGCTTGTGCCAGTGCCGCCGTCGCCTGTTGCTCGGCGGAGCGGGCGACGCGATCGTCTAATTGGATGACGGGATCTTTGGCGTGAACGGTTTGACCGACCTGGCAGAGTACTTCGGCGATGACGCCGGCGACGGGGGAGGCGAGGTTTGCACCGCCGGCCATTTCTTTGCCGCGCTGCGGGCGCGGGGCGATGGCGCCGAAGCCTTCGACATAACGGTGGAGCGTGGCGACGCTGACGCGCGCGGTGTGGATGGGGATCTCGTTCTTCGTGTTGTCGGGATCCTCGTCGGCGGGCGCTTCTTCCGAGGTTTTTTCACCCAGGTGCCCAATCGTCGCTTGAAGCCACGCCCATTTGGGGAGCTTGGCGGCGACGGCGGGGTTGTGAAAATAGACCACCCACCCCAACGCCAGGACCACGATCACCCCCGCGAAGATCGACCACTTCAGCCATGTCTTCATTGTGCGGATCCGATCATGCTGAACGGGTTACTCCATGCCATAGATGAGCACCTTGAAGCTGTCCTTGTCGGTGCGCGACTTGGCGTTGGAGAGGTAAATGCGATGGGTCTTGGGATCGACGGTCATCGTTCGTGCTCCGCGCTCCGTGGTCAATGTTTGAACAACCGTGAGCTTGTCGGCTTCGACCTTGGCGACGGTGACCGTGCCGCTGCCGCCGGCGGAGACGAAGGCGAGGTGGGTCTCGGGGTCGAAGGCGGCGGCGTCAACGCCCTGTCCGCAATCGACCGATGCGACGACCTTACCGCTGGTGGAATCCAACAACAGCATCTTGGAGTTGCCGCAGCCGACGATCAAACGGTGCAGGGCGGGATCGATCGCCATGCCGGTGGCGGAGGTTCCCGGCGCGATCGGCCAGCGGGCGACGACCTTGTGATCCTTGATGTCGATGACGGCGATCTCGTTTTCCTTTTCGAGATTTACGTAGATGCGGTTAGCGTCGGCGTCGGCGACGCCGGTCTCGGGCTTGCCGTTGAGCGGGATCGATGCGGCGATCACCTTGCCGGTCTTGGCATCGTAGGCGGTGGCGGATTGGCCGCGGCCGTTGAAGGTCCAGATCTCGCCAGACTTGGGCTCGTACAAGAGCGCGTCGGGGTTGGGGCCGGTCGCGACCTTCTCGATGGTCTTGAGCGTGTCGAGATCGACGATGGAGGATTTATTTTCCTGGCCGTTGCTGGAGAAGCCGCGCTTGAGCGCGGGAACGGGCACGAAGCCGTGGACGCCGGGCGTATCGACGATCTCGCCGACGACCTTGTCCTGCTGCGTGTCGATGACCATCACCTTGGTGCCGTGGGTGACGTAGAGGCGGTGGGTTTCGGGTTCGGCGAAGAGGTAATCCCAACCACTGCCGCCGCCGATCTGGATCTGCTTGAGCAGCTTGTACTGCGGCTCGGCGGCAGATGCAGGACGGCCGACGTTTGCAAAGGCGACGAAGAGGGCTAACAGAACCGGCAAGAACGTCTTGATTCGAAGCATATGTTGTTCCTTCCGCGCAGAGAATTTAACCGTTCGAGGGTGCTTATACGCGCCCGAGAATGAACAGACGATGAATGTAGGGGTTTCACCTGCTGAAAAACTCGCTTGCCAAGAAACCGCTATCAGTCATCATAGTTCGCGCGCTTCAGCATGAACAGGAGTCGATTCGGATGATCCACCCAACGGCGGTTGTCGATCCTCGCGCGGAGTTGGCGGGTGATGTAATTGTCGAAGAGTTCTGTTCCATCCAGGGGCGCGTGACGCTCGGGGCGGGCACCATCGTGCACGCGCACTCCGTTCTTCGCGGCGTGACAGATATCGGCGCGCGATGCCGGATCGGCCCGGGCGCGTTCGTCGGCACGGACCCGCAGCATCGCGGGTATGGCGGCGGGGAGACGCGGCTGATCATTGGCGAGGATACGATCATTCGCGAAGGCGCGTCACTTCATCGCTCGGCGCAAGTTGGGGAGGAGCACGCGACGATCGTCGGCGCGCGCTGCTTCCTGATGGCTGGCGCACACGTGGCGCATGATTGCAACGTGGCGGACAACGTAACGATGGCGAACAACGTGCTGCTGGCGGGGCACGTGGACGTCGGCGCGGGCGCGTTTCTCGGGGGCGGGTGCGTCGTGCATCAGTTCTGCCGGATTGGGAGGCTGGCGATCGTCGGCGGGGGCGAGATCATCACCAAGGACGTGCCGCCGTTCGCGGCGGTGCGCTGGGGCGGGTTGAAGGGTTACAACGCCGTCGGTTGCCGGCGATCGGAAATGGGAGCCAAGGCGTCGGCCGCGGTCCGGGCTGCGTTTCACATTATTCATGCGCGGCGAAGCCTGCGCGTGGCGATGGATGAACTGGCCGCCGCGCAGGAACTGGCGGCCGAGGTTCGCGAGATCGTCGAGTTCGTCAGTTCGAGTCGTCGGGGGGTCCTTCCAAGCGCGCGATACCTGAACGGATCGCGCGCCAGCGCCGAGAATTGAAGGAACCGACGAACCTAATCCGGTGACGGTACCGTCGCGTCGGCTGAGCCTCCACCGGCAATCTGCTCCACCACTTCGCGCAGCGTCTCGAGCTTGACGGGCTTGACGAGGTAGCGGCTGAACCCCGCGGCGAGCGCCCGTTCGATGTCTGCGGGGGCGGACATGCCGCTGACTGCGATGCCGATCAAGTTGTATTTACGCTTCAACTCCGCCATCACCTCGTAGCCGCTGATGTCGGGGAGGCGGAGGTCGCTGATCAACAGGTCGAACGACTGCTCGGCGGCGGCGCGGAGGGCGTCGCCACCGGTGTGAACGCGGCGGACGCGATGGGCCTCGCGCGCCAGCAGGTTCGCCAGGGCATGGGCGGTGTCCTGATGGTCTTCCACCAGCAGGATTTTGAGTCGCCTGGATGTTTCGGACATGCCGCTGATCCTTCCGGCGACATCTTACGGGCTAGGCGGGGTTGGGAACAGGAAGCGGGCGCTACCGCCGGGCTAGCAGCGTCCAATCGCCGACCGAGGGTCAAAATCGGCCAAGACGCAGTCGAATTCTTGTTTTATCGGGAAAAATCCAGCTCTGTTTCCGTATTAATCCTCCTTTGTGGCGGGCGTAGGAAGCTGATAATCGCCGCATTATGACAAGCCGG
>JAQGHM010000252.1 GCA_028291615.1 Phycisphaerales bacterium
TATACGCAACTGGCGAAAAAAATGCAGCCGCTGGTCTCGGCGGCGGCTTATCATTTCGGATCCTACCGATCCGCGGTGGAAAAAGCGGGGATCGATTACGCGGATGTGGTCCGGCGGCCGCGCTGGACCAAGCCGCAGATCATCAAGTTGATCAAGCTGGCGAAACGCGATGGGTCGGACCTGCACTGGTCCGCCGTTACCAAGCGCGGCGACGAACTGGGCCGGGCGGCGTTTGCATCCCTGCAGAAGCGGCTTTTCGGCAGTTGGGACCGCGCCCTGCACGGCGCAGGACTCGACGCCGATGAGATCAGCCAATATCGCAAGTGGGGAAAGGACAGCATCGTCTTCGAGCTCAAAGGGCGCTACCGCGAGCGCGAACCGCTGAACAGCGGCGCGGTGCAGAAGGAAGACCCGGGCCTGCACGCCGCCGCTGTTCGCCACTTCGGAACATATGACGACGCACTGCGCGCCGCCAAGGTGGACCCGGTCAAGATCCGCCAGCGCCAGCGCTGGAGCAAGGAAGAGGTGGGCAAGCAGCTCAAGGCGTTCGTCCGCAAACACACCCTGACCGACGCCGCCCTGCGACAACACGCGCCCGCGCTCTACGGCGCGGTGCTGCGGTTTTACAAGAGCGTCGCCGGGGCGCGCAGTCTGGTGGCAGACGGTCGGCGGGTCGCGACTTCGACGACGAACAAGTAAACGCGGATTCTCGTACACCTCCGGGCGCAATCGTTTGTAAGATGGATGTTGCTGGGCGGAGGTGGTGTGTTTAAGCGCGCTGGTAATCGACCGGTCGGATTCTCCGCTGCCGTCCTGTCGGCGGTGTCGGTCGTTGTCTGCGCCGCTCCCAGCATCGCCCAAGCCTCTCCCCCGGGCACCGGCTGGGACATCGTCTTCGCCGACGAGTTCAGCGGCTCCGCGCTCGACACGATGAAGTGGAACTACAACTACTCCTGGGGGCGCACGCACAACCACCGCGCCTACATGCGCGAAAGCCAGGTGATCGTCGGCGGCGGCATGCTGAACCTCCAGGCGATCGCACAGCGCGACCCCAGCGCCCCGTCTTATGTCGACACCAGCGACTTCGGCCGCCAATCGCTCGACTACACCTCCGGGGCGGTCAACACCAGCGGTAAGTTCAACTTCACCGGCGGATACGTCGAAGCGCGGATGAAGATGGATGACACCGCCGGAACCTGGCCAGCATTCTGGATGCTGCAAGGAGGCTGGCCGCCCGAGGTGGATGTGATGGAATTCCCGCGCGGCACGAGCAACTCGGCCAGCCAGTACTGGGCGAATTACCACTACACCAACACCGCCGGCGCCAATGCATCCTACGGCTGGCATGACACGCGATCGGACATGACCACCGGTTTTCACACGTTCGGCTTCGCCTGGAGCAGCAGCGCGATGACGTTCTACTTCGACGGCGCGGCGACGCACACCGTCAACGACGCCAGCGCGATTGCCGACGCGGCCAACATGTACATGATCCTCAACCACGCGATCGGCGGGTGGGCCGGCACGCCGGCCGCCGACTCCGCCTTCCCCGTGGACTTTCAGACCGACTGGGTCCGCGTCTGGCAACAGCGGCCGGCCGGCAGCAGCACAACCAGCACCTGGAACGTCAACGGCGGCGGCGCGTGGGACACGTCCGCCTCGTGGACCGGCCTGGTGCCCAAGTACGGCGGCCAGCAGGTGAAGTTCGGCAGTGTCGGCGCGGTGGCGGCCGCCAGCGTGACCTGGTCCAACTCGCGCACCGTTGGCGGCATCACCTTTGATGGCGGTACGACCTCCAAGGCCTACACGATCGGCAGCAGCGCCGGCTCGCTGCAAATGGCCGGCAGCGGCGCGGCGGCCAACGCATATATCGAAGCGCTGAGCACCAGTCAGGCCGACCAGACGATCAACGCCCGCCTCGACCTCTACAACTTCACCGACCTGCGCAACAACATGGTCGGTCACTCGCTGGTGCTCAACGGCGTCATCACCGGCGACGGCGGCCTGTCGGTCGACGGCGTCGGCACCATCCAGTTCTCGAACAACAACACCTACACCGGCGACACGACGATCGATCCCGGCGCGCAAGGCCCAGCCGTTGCCCGCATCACGCGCTCGCGCGCGCTGGGCACAGGCGCGGTCAACCTAGGCCCGGGTGGTAACGCCACCACCGCGCGCATCGAGATCATGGACGGCCGGGAACTGCCCAACCCGATTAACTTCAGCGGGCGGAACAACACCTCCGTCGGTATCCAAAGCCTCGCCAGCGTCGGTGGCCTGGGGAAAAACCTGCTGTCAGGGACGATAAGCGCGCAGGTGGGCGGGGCGACGTATGCGATCCAGTCCGATGCCGGTCTGCTCGAACTCTCCGGCGGCGCAACCGGCGCCAGCGGCATCGCGTTGCGCGCCGGCGCGACCGGGACGCGCACCTTCACCCTGCAAGGCGCGGGTGACGGCGTGGTAACGGGCATCATCGATAACGGCGCGGGCGCGGTCGCAATCACCAAGGCGGGCGCGGGCACGTGGTCGCTGACGGGGGCCAACACCTATACCGGCGCGACCACGGTCGGCGCCGGGACGCTGGCCGTGACCGGATCGATCGCCACGAGCAGCGGTGTGACGGTCAACAACGCCGGCGGAACCTTCGACGCAGCAGCCCGGCAGACAGTCAAGGCATTGACGGTCACCGCCGGCCAGGCGCGCGTCAGCAGCGCGGCGGTACGTAGCGCATTGAGTGTGGGCGACGGGACCTTAGCCGCCAGCCAGTTGTCGCTCACGGGCGGCAAGCTCGACCTGATGAGCAATGGCCTGGCGGTTAACTACGCGGCGAGCGCGGCGAACGACACGGCGGCGCTCGCGTCAGTTCGATCGCAACTGAAGGCCGGCTTCGGCGCGAACGGCGACTGGAAAGGCGCGACCGGCATCACCTCGTCCGCGATCGACGCGCTGAGCGCAGTCGGATACGCGCTCGCAAGCGACGTCCTGCCATTCGCCAATGGCGCGACGACCGACTCGTTCCTGGGCAGCACGGTCGATAAAAGCACGGTCGTCGCCCGGCATACCTTAAATGGCGACGCGAACCTCGACGGCATCGTCGATTTCATCGACCTTGCCCGCCTGGCGCAAAGCTACAACGTCACCGACGGCACGCGAACGTGGCCCAGCGGCGACTTCAACTACGACGGGACGACCGACTTTCTGGACCTGGCGAGGCTTGCGCAAAATTACAACACCAGTCTCCCGAGCGCGCCAGTGCCCGGCGCTCCCGCCGACTTTAGTACCGATCTCGCCCGCGCGTTCGCCAGTGTCCCCGAGCCTGCTTCGGCGTTGCTGCTGCTGTCCGCCGCCCTGCTGCTCACCGTCAGAAGACCAGCGCCAACAGCGAATAGACAATAGCGATCGCGCCCAGCGCCACGGCGATAATGCTAAGGATGCCGCCGCTAACCTTTGGGGAAAGGGCCCGCAAGCCCCCGATCAATCCCGCCCCGATCGCGACGAGCGCCAGGATGAACCCGAAAAGCTGATGTTGCCGCGAGGCAAGGTAGAAACTGCCGAAAGCACAAACGATGGCGATGACCGATGCGGTGCTGCGGACCTGTCCGCTGACGGCGGGGTGTGCGGCGTCGCCGGGATTATTGTAGAGGCGGGACATTGACGTTCCTTTCCGGGGGAATTGTTCGATCGGGCCCGCGGACATCACGTCGTACCGCGGTCGCACCGCAGTCGAGTCTGCAAAAGACGTACCGCCCCCGCACGTTACGACCTCGGCGCTGGCCTCATCCGTCCATTGCGATGAGCATCGCCGCTACTACTCGATCGTGGGCAGACTGGAAGTCGCCATCCACTTTCAGCCCCGACGCCCGCGCGTGGCCGCCGCCACCGAACTGCTCGGCGAACTTCGCGACGTCGATCTGCCCCTTGCTCCGCAGGCTGACGCGTACCGGGCCGAAGTCCGCCGGCTCGGTCATCAGCAGGCAGACCTCGACCGTGGCGATCTGCAACGGGAGGTTGATCAGGTTCTCGGTGTCTGGCACGCTCGCGCCGGTGGCGGCGAAGTCGGCCTTGGTGATGCGCATGACCGCCAGCCGAGCGTCCTTCAGCAGTTCCATTGACGCCAGCGCCCGCGCCTGAAGTGCAACGCGTTCCTTTCGCTCGTTCTGATAGAGGAGTTGGTACAGGCGGTCGGTGTCCACGCCCGCTTCCATCAGCAGTGCCGCCAGCCGCATCGTGTATGGCCGGGTGTTGGAGAACTGAAACCATCCGGTATCGCTGACGATGGCGACATAGAGCGCCGAAGCGATCCGCGCGTCGATCGTCACATCCCAGAGCGTCAGCAATTCGCCAACGATCTCCGCCGCCGCAGCCGCTTCCTTCACGACCAGCTTCACGTCCGCCCAGTCTTCCTGAGTCAAGTGGTGGTCGATCACGAGACGCGGCTTGGTGAACGAAAGCACCTTTTCCCGCAGGCCCGGAAGCTGCGACCAGGTTCCGGTGTCGACGGCGACAAACGCGTCGAACGCATCGAGCGAAAGACCGGCGGGCCAACCAGGCTCGGCGTCATGGAACACGATCCCGTTCTCTTGGAAGACGAACGCATACTTACGCGGGAGGTGGCTCAGCAGCAGCACTTCCGCTTCGATCCCCTTCTGCTTGAGGCCCATCGCCAGCGCGGCGGTGGAACCCAGCGCGTCGCCATCGGGACGGACGTGCGTTGTGAGAAGCACGCGCTTGCAGCGCGAGAGAATGTCGATGACCTGCTCGTACGGATCCATGGCAGGGCATCTTATAGATGGCCGCCGTCATCGCCATCTCATCGTCGTCTCATTTATCGCAACGTAGACTGGCCCGGCCGCGCTGCGGTTTGATTCGAAAGGACACTGGCGATGCCGCGGAGGGCTCGCCAGTGTTCGCTTATCGGATTGCTCACCCCGCTCGAACTAATTCACGCCAGCAGATCTTTCACCACGCGACCCGCGACGTCCGTCAAGCGGAAATCCCGCCCCGCGTGCCGGAAAGTCAGCCGCTCGTGATCGAACCCCAGCAGGTGCAAAATCGTCGCGTGAAAGTCGTGCACGTGCACCTGGTTCTCGACGACCGTGCCGCCGAAATCGTCGGTCTTGCCATACGCCAGGCCACCCTTGACGCCCGCCCCCGCCATCCATGAAGAGTACGCGCTCGCGTGATGGCTGCGCCCGCTCGCGCCGTCCGTCGTCGGCGTGCGCCCAAACTCCGTCGTCCAGACCACCAGCGTGTCTTCCAGCATCCCGCGCGACTTCAGATCCCGCAGCAATCCCGCAATCGGCCGATCGACGTTCTTCGCCAGCGGCGCGTGCGCGTGCATGTCGCTGTGGCTATCCCAGTTGGAATTTGAGCCGGTGTCGATCAATTCGACGAAGCGCACGCCGCGCTCGACCAGCCGCCGCGCGATCAGGCATTGCCAGCCGAACCCTTTGCTTTCACCGCGCGGCAGGCCGTAAAGATTCAGCGTCGCATCGGTCTCCTTGGTCAGATCGAGAACCTCGGGCATCTCCTGCTGCATGCCGAACGCCGTCTCGAACGATTTCACTCGCGCCGCCAGCGCCGGGTTGACCGCCTCGCGCCCCGCCATGTGCTTGCGGTTGAAGCGCTCGAGCAGCCCCAGTTCCATCTCCTGCACCGCGCCGCTTGGCGCTCGCCGCACCAGGTCCGGGATCGGCTCGGCTCCGGCGAGCACGCGCGTCCCTTGGTGGCAGCCGGGCAGGAAATCGCTGCTCCAGACCTGGCTTCCGGCATACGGCAGATACGGCGCGAGCACGACAAAGCTCGGCAGGTTCTGGTTCTCCGTCCCAAGCCCGTAGCTCACCCACGACCCGATGCTCGGCCGCGCAAACGTCACGCTCCCGGTATGGATGCCCAGAGTGGCCTGAAAGTGATCGTTGTGGTCCCCCTTCATCGAGCGGATGAGGCAGATGTCGTCCATCACCTCGCGCACGTTGGGGAAGAGGTCCGACACCATCGTCCCGCACTGCCCGCCGGGCTTGAAATCCCAGAGCGGCCGCATGTAAGGCCGCTGCCCCGCGCTGCGCGGCTTGCTCGCTTCTTCGAGCAGGCGCGGCTTGGGATCGAATGTATCCATGTGCGAGACGCCGCCGGACATGTACATGAAGATGACGCGCTTGGCCTTGCCGAAATAATGCGGCGCACGGGGCGCTAGCGGGTTGATTTCCGCCGTTGCCCCGCGGGCCTGGTCGGCCAGCAGCGATTGCAGGATTCCCGGCAACAGCATCGAGCCCGCGGCCAGCGAGCGGATCATGCCGCGACGGGAAGTTGTGAAATTCGGATTGATCACGCTACTCCAGGAACAGGAACTCATTGCTTGAAAATATCACCCGCAAAAAACTTGCATACGCGCAGCGTGCCTGAGCCTCCGGCACCACGCCCGCCTCCGCCAGCTTAGCCGCACACTGCCGCACATAATCCAGCGCGTCTTCGATCTCCTCCGAATGCGCTGCCCGGCCCAGCGCCATCCGATACGTTGCATCGATCCGTCCTCGGTCATCCGGCATCATCGCAGCCACCCGCGCGGCAAACTTGTCTGACTGCTCGTAAACGAACGAGTCATTCATCATCCAAAGCGCCTGTACCGCCGTCGTGCTGATCGGGCGCACGCCGGTTGGCGCGTTCGTATCCGCTCCGTCGAACGTCGCCAGAAATGGCTGCTTGCGGATTCGCTGCTGCATCAAATAAACGCTGCGATGATCCGAATCATAATTCGCGACGAACGGCCGGTGCTGCGAAAACTTCCATTCCGACTCCGGCGGAAACGGATGCCCCCCCGGCATGGACTGATCCAGTTTCCCCGAAAGCGCCAGGATCGAGTCGCGAATTTCCTCCGCCGATAATCGCCGCGGATTCGCGCGCCACAAGTAATCGTTTCCGAAATCTATCGTCGAGTTCTTCGCATCGTCGGTCCCGGCAAGTTGATACGCCCGCGACGACATGATCAGCCGATGCATCGATTTGACGCTCCATCCGCCTTCGACAAACTTCGCCGCCAGGTAATCCAGCAGCTCGGGATGCGCCGGCCGCTGCCCGCGAATGCCAAAATCATTGGGCGTCGGAACGATCCCCTTCCCAAAATGGCCGAGCCAGATCCGGTTGACCATCACCCGCGCCGTCAGCGGGTTCATGGGATTCGCGATCCACTCCGCCAGTTCGCGCCGCCCGCTTCCCTTCTCGTCCGGCGGCAGCTTTTGCGCGCCGAGAACGGTGAGAAAACCGCGCGGCGCGACCGCCCCAAAGTTCCGCGGCTCGCCCTTCAACTGCACCTTGGCGTCGGCGATGACCTTCGCATCCGAAACCGCATACGCCTTCTCAACCTTCGGCGGATTCGCCTCGAGTTTCTTTTGCTCCGCCAGGATCGCCTGCATCTCCCGCTTTACGTCCGCCGACGTGCGAGCCCCCGAAACTGGTTTAGTGGCCGGTGCCTTTCCGTCCTCTTCGACCGGTTCGGGCTTCCCCGCCAGTTCTCGCGCGTGCTTCTCCGCCGCCGCCAACTTGTCCCGTTCGCGCACCAGGTTCTCGTAGCGATCGTCCAGTTCCGCCAGCCGCTCCGACCACGCCGCCAGCGACTTCACATCCTCCGGTCCCCCCAGCGCCACCAGATCCTTTGCGTGATGATAAATCTCCGTCCCCGGAAACGCATATCGCGTGCTCGCGAAGATGCCGTACAGCCCGTAGTAATCCATCGTCGGAATCGGATCGAACTTGTGATCGTGACACCGCGCGCAACTGATCGACAGCCCCAGCATCCCCTTCCCCACGTTGTCGATCGTGTCCTCGATCGTCAGGTGAAACTCGTTATTGCGCGAGCCAAACCGCCGGGCATTCGCAAGGTATCCGGTCGCAACGACTTTGCGACTGCGATCCTCCACGTCCGCTGCCGGCAGCAGATCACCTGCCAACTGTTCTTTCAGAAACTGATCGTACGGCTGATCCGCGTTAAACGCGTTGATCACCCAATTTCGATATCGATATAAATCCGGCACCGGATAATCGCTGTTGCACCCCGATGTATCCGCATATCGAACCACGTCCAGCCAATGCCGGCCCCACTTCTCGCCATAAGCCTTCGAATTCAATAGCCGCTCCACGACATTCGCAAACGCATTCGGCGAAGCGTCCGCCACAAACGCCTCCACCTCCTGCGGCGTCGGTGGTAGTCCGGTCAGATCATACGTGGCGCGCCGGATCAGCGTCTGCTTTTCCGCCGGCCCGATCGGCGTCAGCCCCTTCTCTTCCATCTTCGCCAGCAGAAACCGATCGACGTCATTCGCGCACCACGCCGCGTTCCGCACCGCGGGAACCGCCGGCATCTTCACGGGCTTGAATGACCAGAACTCCTTCGCCTTGGCAAAGTCATATGCCGGCGCTTCCTGCGTCGTCGCCGCCGCCCCGCCTACGCGCGGGTCCGGCGCACCCATCTTCACCCACTGCTCAAAGGCCGCGATCTGCGCCTTGGTCAGCGGTTCCTTAGGCGGCATCTGTAAGTCTTCGTGCGAGTAGCGCACCGCCTGGATCAGCAGGCTCTTCTCCACATTCCCCGGCACCACCGCCGGCCCCGTTTCGCCTCCCTTGAGTAATCCCTCCTTCGTGTCCACCCACAGTTTCCCCTTCACCTTCTTGGATTGCGCGGAGTGACATTCGTAACAGCGCTCAACCAGGAGCGGACGGACGTTCTTCTCGAAAAACTCGATTCCGGCGGTCGGAGGAACCTCAGCCGCGCCAACAAACAGTCCGGACATCGCCAGGATCGCCCCAAACAGAGGCTTTACCGTCCCCGGCATCTTGAATGAAGGAAATCGCTTCACAGCAATGCTACTGCCATCAAGCCCTTCACGTTGTGACCCCGCGCGTGTTCCAGCAGCAGGCAATGAACGCGGATTTTACCGCGCCCGCGCTTCGAATGCTCCCACGTCGCTGTTCTTCCCCTGTGGTAACGTAGTCCCACCAACGTCGCGTCCCCCCGTATGCACGGGGATCGGAACCGCCGCATCCACCAGTGGTGATCCCACCGCGAGTCTAAACCGTTCCGCCGCCTGCCCGCGGCCGTCAAATCTCGGGTCAACCATCCATCCCGTGCCGCGCTCCTGTCCCGTCGCCGCGATCCACGTCTGCATGGTCGAAAACGTCCGTCCCTCCCAGTCGATCGCCACGTCTCCTCCGCCGGACCAGTAACAGTTGCCCATCAACCGGATCCCTTGCTGCCCTGGCGCAACATCCAGCATGCTCACGCCGGGCGTCGTGACAAAGATGTTGTTCATTACCCGGAGGTTCGTCGTCTCGCTCTGAACCCACAGCGCCCGCGGAATCTCGCCGTTGCGGACGCCGCCCACCACCACCGTGTTGTGGTAGATCCACGCGTTTCGCAAGCCGCCGTCACCGTTCCAGACGTGAATGCCCGCGTACCTGTTCCGCCGCCCGTCGTCCACGCTCACGTTGTAGCGCACCACGTTGTCGTGCCAAGGCTTGGCGCCCGAGTACTCAAATAAGCCGAATCCGGAGCCATCATTGCCACTGCTGTAATTGTACTGCAAGATGGAATTGCTCGTCCCGCCATCCAGCCCAAAGCCGCCACCGTCATGCGCGCCGGCCGTGCGATTCCCCGTTGACCGGCACCCCTGGATCACCACCCGGTTCGACTCCGACGCCCAGATCCCCATCGGCCCGCCGCGTTCGGCGCGGCATCGCTGCCCATTCCCCCACGCCGCGCACCGCTCGACCAGCGCCCCGTCCACGCCCGTTAAAAAGATTCCGCTCCCCGAGCGGTTTTCATCCGGCGCATCCGGATCGCCCGGGTTGTCACGCGCCACGCAATTTCCCACGTATACGTTCGCGTGCGGATAGCCATTCCACCGCTCGCGCTGCCCGGAGACGTAAATCCCGCACCGCGCGTTCTCATACGTCACGCACTCTTCGATCCGCACATCCTCAAACCCGCTCTCCCCCTCCGCATCGACGTGAATTCCCTCCAGCCCAAAACCGTGGGCTTCCACCTTCATCACCCGGACAAACCGGATCCGTCCCCGCCCCCGATGATTGTTCTGAAAATGCACGCCGCTCCCCATGTTTCGCTGCGGACCTGCCCCCTCGATCTCCAGGTTTTCAATGATTACGCCGCCCGCATTGCGTTCCCTCGCCCGCGCGAAGGATCGCCCGTCCGGCGCCGTAACTTCCCACACTTACCGGCAACCCCGCCTTCCCCGCATCATGCTCATCGAGCACCAGGTTCCCCTCGAACGCCGCCCCGCCCTCGAATAACAGCCGATCGCCGGGATGCAAAGAAATCGTGTTCGCCTTCGCGATGGATCGAAACGGCTGCAACAACGATCCATCTCCCCGCGCGTCGTTTCCTTTCGCGCCAAAGTAATAATCCCGCGGCGGTCCCGCCGGGGCGCAGCCCCACCCCATCCCCGCCAGCACCACAACCCAGCCCATCCAAAATCTCAAATCACCGCCTCCAACTTGCGCTCCATCAAATCTGCGCAATCTCCCGCGCCGGCTCCAGCCCCACGCGCCCCACCGTCCAATCCAGATCCCGTCGGATCTGTTCCATCAGCGCATCAAGCCCATCATACTTCCGCTGCTCCCGCCCCCAATCGAGTAACTGCACGCGAATCGTGCGACCGTAGAGATCTCCATCAAACCCGATCAGGTGCGCCTCGACCTGCTGCCTCAGCTTATCGCCAAACGTCTCCATGCGCCCGATGCTCACCGCCGCCGGGTATGTCTCGCCGTCGATTGTGCTGCGCCCCGCGTAAACCCCTTCCGCCACCATCATCTGCCCACCGCAATCGAGGTTCGCCGTCGGCACGCCGATGGTCCGGCCGCGCTGATACCCCTTCACCACCTCCCCCTCCAGCGTATAAGGCCGCCCCAAACATATCGCCGCATCCCGCACCCGTCCGCTCCCCAGCAGCCAGCGGATCAACGAGCTGCTTACCGGCGCCACCGTCAAATCCAGCAGCGCCACCTCCACCGCCTCGATTACCCGCAAGCTCACGGCCGTCCCCGCCGACCACTCGCGCAGTTTCTCAACCGTTCCGCCCCGTCCCTTCCCGAACGTAAACGAGCCGCCCTCCACCATGTGCCGCGGCCGCACTTCATCCCGCAAGATCGCCCAGAACGCCTCCGCCGACAGGTCCAGCACCTCCTTCGTCGGCGGCACCACGACCAGTAGATCCACCCCCGCCTCCGCCAGCAATTCCCGCTTCAACGTCGCCGGCGTTAACCGCGGCGGCGCCTTCTCTGGCCGCAACACCGTCAGCGGGTGCGGCTCGAAGGTCACTACGATCAATTCCCCGCCAGTGCTCGCCCGAAGCTGCCGCCCCACCTCCAGAATTCGCCGATGCCCCCGATGCAGCCCGTCAAAATTCCCCACCGACAACACCCCCCCCGGCGGCGCAGACCTTAATCCATCCAATCCCTCGACGATCTTCATAGGCTTATTCTATCCGCGATCCACCGTCCGCCCAGCATGTCACTTTGCCTCGCCACGCGACGGATCGCCCGGGATGCGCTGCACAAGCGTTTCTCGGACGAGCTTCATGGCTTCGACGGGATCGTAATGGACGTCGGCGTTAAGCAGCGGCGCGATGTCGTCCATGAACTCGCGATCACGCGCTTTTGCGTGCAGGTTCTGCTCGAACTCTGCACGAGAGACGACATGCTTCTCATGTTCCATGTACTGGCCAAAGCAAATTATGACCTGATCCGGCTTGAGCAGCTTGCGATCAATGCAGAGCCAAAGATCGAAAAGATCACGACTCTTTCGACGCTGATAAAGTGCGCGCAACTTGGTGCCGATTAACTCGTCGAGTTCATAGGTCTTAATCTCCGCGGCGCCGGCGAACCACGGGTTGGTAATCGAAAACGAATAACTCTTAAGCCCAAGCACCGTGAAGTGCTCGCGAGTGTTGATCTCGATTTTGAGCCGCAGAGGTCGAACTGGCGGGATCTCGCTCTCGAATCGGTAGGCCAGCGTCACATTTCCACCCGATGCCTTTCGTGAGGGCTTCCCAAGCCAGGAATCGAGCTTCCCCGCGAATTGCATCGAGGATCGGGCCGATCGGCGCGGCTTCGGTCTGAACCAGATCGATATCTTCGGAGTATCGGCACTGCGGCCGGATGTAAAGCTTGTTGAGCGCTGTCCCGCCCCGCAGTGCGATTTTCCCGGAGAGCGTGGGCTCGCCAAACAACTCGATCACTGCCCGGGAAAGAACCAGATCCTGCTCGATCTGAGCATCGTCCTGCCACGGCGCGACGGCCCGCCATGCGGTAATGTTTGCCTGCGGGATCACGCCTCAAACTCAATCGGCTGGTTAACCAGGAGATGCCATCGCCGATTCTCCCGCGAATCATCGAACCCGCGGCCAGGCCGCAGCGGTAAGTCGTGCGGCCTACGGCGTTCAAGCCAGGCGCGAATCGGATCCGAGAGGCGTCGCTGCCGAAGTTGATCCAGGATGTATCCCAGTCGCTGCGTGTTGGGTACGTCCTCGATCAATCGGATGGCGGCAAGGAGGCGCTTGGGTTCAAGCAATGGCGACAGCTCGGCAATGATGGTCGCCGCATTATCCAATCCCCCGGCGGACCGCGCGAATCGGACCAGGTCGACCACCGTCGTCTCCGGCGTTGAGACCCGCATCGAACCCGTTGGCGTCTTAAAGTCCATCACGCCGACTCGGCCGTTGATGTACTTGCTGGCGAAGAAGCGAATGCGCGTGCGGCCCGCCAAGAGAGGCCGAACGGAACGATCCGTCATCACCTGAAATTCCTGCGCCTGGTGATGCGAGGAGCCATGCAGACCAGCGGCGCTGAGCAGCCCGACATAATATGGCAGCCCCATCGCCGCCATAAGATCCCGGATGAACCAGGACGCAGGCGGGGCGCCTGAATTCGCGTACTCCAACGGGACGATGGCGTAAAAATAGTCCTTGAGCTTGATGATGCGGCCTCGCTTGACCGAGCGCTGCAAGGCCTTGCTGGCTGCCGCCGGAGAGATGCCGCTTTCGCGCATCGCCTCGGCGCGCAGAAACGAGTACCTGCCGCTTGCCTGCAGGCCATCGATCCAGGATTCCAGCGTCGTCATCGCCATCGAGGTCTGCAATTCAGTCTGCATAGGAGGACAGAGAGTGTCCTTTTACGCCGATCATTATATCGGGCGATTGGAGCTATGGCGATAGCGGAAGGCCGACGATCGCCCCAATTTGCCTCGCATACTTGAATAATGGACGCCCGGCACCGTACGCCCGCAATGCCCTCAACTCACCGTATACAACCCTACGCCGCAACGTCCTCGGGCGTCACGTCGTCATACGGCATGTTCGGCAGCGGCCCCGGCTCTGGATCGAATGCATCCGCATCGCTTGCATCCGCCACTTCGCCTACCAGATTGACGGGCGCTTTAACCTTCGCCAGCATTTTCGCCATCCGATCATGCTGCCAGAACGGCAACGACGCGTGGATGGTGAACAGCAAGGCGATGCCCGCTACCGCCGCCCCCGAGACGCTCCAGAATGCCTGTCGCAACGATGGCTCTTCGCCGCGGTGCTTCGGGGCTTCGCTCAACGTATCCAGCACGCGCGTCCAGACCCACAGCATCCCCACCGCGCCCGCAGCCAGCAGCGCTTGCCACGCGCCTAGCCATTCCGTCCGGCGCGCCACGGCCAGCACCATCGCCACCACCCAGACGTGCGCCACGTAGACCGCCAGGCTGCGCCGTCCGAGACGCGTCAGGAACCCCACCGGATGGCTGTGAGCGATCCAGCGCCAAACAAGGTCCGTCACCATCATGATCGTCACGGTGAGCGCCAGATACCGCGCCGCCTCGCCCCACGACAGCGGGCATTTTTCAAACGTCAGCCCGATCTGCCAACCGAGCGGCGTAAATTCCGCAATCTCGATCAGGGCAAGTGCGCCGCCCGCCGCCAGCGCCCATTTAAGTTTGCTTCGGAGCGCCAGCGCGTCCCACTTGGGCAGCGCGACGCCCGCCAGCATGCCCATCACGAAGATCATCTGCCACAACAGCACCATGAAGTTCTGCTGGATCGGCAGCGACAGCGCGTATGGGTAATATTGTCCAATCCCGAAAATCACGAGGCTCGCCAGCGCCACCGCCCACCAATACCCCCGCCGAATGACTTCGATCAAAGCCGGCGAGAGCGCCACCATGATGACGTAAAAGAGCAGCAGGTCGCTACCTTCGCGGAACAGCAACACCTGCCCGACAAATTCGAGCGGCGTCGGATAAACCCCCGCATAATCCCGCAGCGGATAGATGAAGATAAAGCTCAGCGACGCTGCGTAGTGCACGAACAGCAGATAGAGCGATCGCCGCCAGAGCGCAGAATATGCGCCCCACCGCTTCGCCTCATCCGCAGCCTTGGGCAGGAAAATATATGAAACCCCGAGCCCCGCCAGGAAGATAAAACCGCCCGCCGCAAACCGCGTAAATTCGCCCAGCGTCGGCTGCAGAATCCGCCCCATTTTCACCCCTTCGTAAACCAGGTGCACCAGCACCATGTCCACGAGGCAGAGCCCCCGCCAGAAATCGAGACGGAAATCCCGTCCGGATGGATTGAGCAAACGAGAACCCGCCACAGCACTGCTCACAACGACAACTCCTGACAACTCTGCTAACGTCCCAACTGGTTAGACATTCTTTCGGTCCGTTGGTTCGCTAAACGTCGCAAATTCTATACTACCGATCGCGCGGAGGACGCTAAGATCACCGTTTATTTCGGTTATTCTCGTTTGCCCGTGTAATTGACCCAGAAAGGAGCTTTCCATGAAACACCGATGCCTCGTCGTCGCTCTCCTGCTCTGCCCGTTGTTTGCACACGCCGCCGTCAAATCCGAGCCGATCCAGTACAAACAGGGCGACACCACCTTCGAAGGCGTCTTCTACTACGACGATGCCGATGCCACGCCGCGACGGGCAGTCTTGGTCTGCCATGAATGGTGGGGTTTGAACGATTATTCGAAGAAACGGGCCGAGCAACTAGCCCAGATAGGGTACGTCGCGTTGGCCGTGGACGTCTACGGCAAGGGCGTGCAGGCCAAGACCATGGAAGAGGCCGGTAAAATGGCCACCGCGCTGAAAAACGACCGCACCACCCTCCGGGCGCGCATTAACGCCGCCCTGACGGCCCTCAAAGCGCGCAAGGAGGTCGACCCGAAAAAGATCGCTGCCATCGGCTACTGTTTCGGCGGCACCACCGCGTTGGAACTCGCCCGCAGTGGCGCGGACGTTGCGGGTATCGTCTCATTCCACGGCGCGCTGGCGACGCCGACTCCGGAAGACGCCAAAAACATCAAGGCCAAGCTTCTCGTCTGCCACGGCGCGGACGACCCCTTCGTTAAGCTCGAGGAGGTTCACGGTTTCATCGAGGAGATGAAGAATGCGAACGTCAATTACGAGGTTGACGCCTACAGCGGCGCGGTCCATGGCTTCACCAACCCCGCCGCCGGAAATGATCCGGGCAAGGGGATGGCGTACAACGAACAAGCCGATCGGCGCTCCTGGCAGGCGATGAAGAATTTCTTCGGAGAGATCTTCAAATAACCGGCGGGGTCACCGGTGACTATGCCTCCGCCGCTTCCATCTCCATGTCCATCGCCGCGGCGACCTGATCGTCCGACGCCGCCATCGGCTCCACCGCGACGATTTCCGCAGCATCAAGCTGCTCCTCTTTGAACAGCCGCTGCTGCTCCAGCCGCTTCTTGCGCTTGCTGCCCGCGCCGGCGAGGTCCACGCCTTCGTTGCCGAGTTTGGCGCGCAGGTCGTCCACCAGGGTCCGAGAGATCTTCGCGCCCATCTCGTTGTTCACCTTGAATGTGACCATCTTTTCCTCAGCCCCCAGGTTCACCTGCGTCTGCACGAAGACCGGCATCCCGCCCTTATTGGCCTTGATGATCGCCCGCGCCGCTTCGATGTGCTCCAGGGTGTGGCGCGCGCGGTCCAGCTTGAGGATTAGCGCCGTCGTGAGCTTGTCTACCGCGGCGTCGATCGGCAGGATCTCATTCACCATGATGCTCGGCGTCTCGCGTTTCTTATCGACTTTGCCCTTCACGAACACGATCTGCTCCGCCTTGATCGCGTCGGGATACTTCTGGTTGATGGCCGCGTACGCCTCGGCGAAACACATGGCCTCGATCGTGCCGTCCAGATCTTCCAGCACCAGGATCGCCCACTTCTGCCCGGCGCTGCGCCCGGACTTGGCGACCTTGGGACGAACCGCGTTCAACATGCAGCCGATCGTCACCTCGGTGCCTTCGGAGATCGACGTGAGACAGTCCTTGGTCGAAGCGGTCGTGTATCGGTCTATCGCTGCTTGGTGCTCGGTTAGCGGGTGACTGGTGATGTAGAAACCGAGCAGTTCCTTCTCGAATTTCAGCAGTTCTGCCGGTTGAAATTCTTCGACATCCGGCAGCGCGCCGCTGAGCTTGGGCGCAGTGGCGCCGGCCGTCGCCTGGGGCTGACCGAACATGCTCATCTGCCCGGATCGCTTGTCGTTCTGCGACTGCTGCCCCATCTCCACCGCGCGGTCCAGCACGTTCATGAGCTGCGCCCGCTTGGCGCCCATCGAAGAAAACGCGCCGCAACGGATCAGCGCATCGATCGTCGAACGCGACACCGTGCGCAGATCAACGCGCTCACAGAAGTCGTACAGCGACGGAAAATCTCCGCGATCGACGCGCTCCTTGATGACGGTCTCGACCGCCTTCTCCCCCACGCCGCGCACGGCCATCATCCCGAAACGGATGACGCCATCTTTGCCCGGCTCTTCCTTTTTCTTCCGCCCCTTCTGCTCCCGCGCCATGTAAACCGGCGTGAAATCCTTGTCCGAAATGTTCACGTCCGGCGGCAGCACCTTGATCCCGATCGACCCGTCCGGCATCACCATCCGCCGGCAATCCTCGATGTACTCGACCACCTTCTCGGTCGATCCCATTTCGAAGGTGAGCAGCGCGCTCATGTACTCGACGGGGTGATACGTCTTCATGTACGCGGTCTGATACGCGATGATCGCGTAGCGGGTCGAATGTGATTTATTAAAACCGTAACCACCGAACTTCAGGATCAGGTCGAAGATCTCCTCGGCCTTCTCTTTGCTGACCCCCTTCGCCATCGTCCCCTTGATAAAGTCCGGCTGAAACTTGGCGATTACGTCGGTCGTCTTTTTCGAGATCGCTTTGATCAGCTTGTACGCGTTTGACAGCTCGATCCCGCCGAGCTGATTGAAGATCTGCATGACCTGTTCCTGGTAAACCATGATGGAATAGGTCTCAGCCAGGATCTCGTCCATGATCGGATGAATCTTCGGAACCGGCTCGCGCCCATGCTTGCGGTTGCAGTAGGTCGGGATCAGTTCCATCGGGCCCGGGCGATAAAGCGCGTTCGCCGCGATCAGGTCTTCCACTCGATCCGGCTGCATCTTCATCAGCAGGTCCTGCATGCCGCCGGACTCGAACTGGAAAATGCCTTTGGTATCGCCGCGGCAGAATAGCTCCAGGACGTTTCGATCCGCCAAGTCGATCTTCTCGATGTCGATGCGGCCGCTCTCTTCGAGCGGCGCGACGGGCCGGGGATATTTCCACTGCCCGCGGTCCGCCCCGCGCTGCGGCCGCGTCGTCAACTCCAAATCCAGCGATCGCGTCAACGTCGTCAGCGTCCGCAATCCCAGGAAGTCCATCTTCAACAGCCCGCACTTCTCGGCGATCGGACCTTCGAACTGCGTCAGGATGTTGTCATCCTTGTCCGTATAAAGCGGCACGACCGTATCCAGCGGCTGGTCGGCGATGATCACGCCGGCGGCGTGGCAGCCGGCGTTGCGGTTCATCCCCTCGAGCTTCAGCGCCAGGTCGATCACCTGCTTGATCTGCGGGCTGGCGTTGTACATCTCCTTCAGCTCGGGAACCTCATTGAGGCTCTTCTGCAGCTTCGTGCCCGGCAACCCTGGGATAAGCTTCGTCAGCTTGTCGATATCCGCCAGCGGCACGCCCAGCACGCGCCCGACGTCCTTGCACGCGGCCTTCGCTGCCAGCGTGCCGAACGTGATGATCTGCGCCACGTGCCCGTACTTCTTGCGCACGTAATCGATTATCCGCCCGCGCCCCTCCTGACAGATGTCGATATCGATATCGGGCATCTCATTGCGGCTCGGGTCCATGAACCGTTCGAACAGCAGGTTGTATTTCACCGGGTCCACGTTGCAGAGCCCGAGCAAGTAGCCCACCATCGTTCCCACGCCCGAACCTCTCGCCCCGACCGGGATGCCATTGTCCCGCGCATAATTGCAGAAGTCCCACACGATCAAAAAGTATGAGCAGAACTGCTTCATGCAGATGATCTTCAGCTCGTGCTCGAGGCGGTCGCGGACGGTCTTTTCGACGTCGGTCGTCCCGTAACGCCAGGCCAGGCCTTCTTCGCAAAGTTGCCGCAGGTAGCGCTCGTCATTCGGAAGCCCCGCATGTACATGCGGGGCTACGTCATCCTTCAACTTCTCCGGCGGGACCCGATACACCGGCGAATACCGCTTCGAAAAATCCATCTGCAGATCGCACATCGCCGCGATCCGCGTCGTGTTGGCAATCGCCTCCGGCCACGCCCCCAGCGCCTCCTCCATCTCCGCCGGGCTCTTCAGGTACAGCTCCTTCGGATATTGCAGCCGCCCCTCCTCGCTGACCGTCCGCCCCATGCTGATGCAGCAGAGCACGTCGTGCGCGAAGTGATCATCCCGCGTCATGAAGTGCACATCATTCGTGCCGACGATCCCCACGCCCAGTTTCTTCGCGATCTCGACCAACTCCGGATTGACGTCGTCCTGCTCCTTGATCCCCTGCTTCTGAATCTCGATAAAGAAGTGATCCGGATCGAAGATCTTCGCGTAAACCTCAGCGATCTCCCGCGCCGTCTTCGCGTCGCGCTTCATCAGCGCGCCGGGAATCTCGCCGCCCAGACAGGCGCTGGTGGCGATCAGCCCCTTGGAATATTCGCGGAGAATGTCCTTATCGATACGCGGCTTGCGATAAAAACCATCGATATACGATGCGCTCGACAGCTTCAGTAGATTCTTATAACCCTCGATATCCTTCGCCAGCAGCAGCAGGTGATAGGCCGCCTCGCCGTTGACGTCCTTCCGCTCCAGGCGCGATGTTGGCGCCATGTACGCCTCCATCCCCAGGATCGGCTTGATTCCCTCCTTTTTGCATTCGTTGAAGAACTCGATCACCCCGAACATGCACCCATGATCCGTGATCGCCAGGCTATCCATCCCCAGCGCCTTGGCGCGCTTGACCAGGTCAGGAACCTTGCAGGCCCCGTCGAGCAGGCTGTAATGCGTATGAACGTGAAGATGCGTAAAGGCCATCGTACTCCCGTATCACGAACCGTTCCGCCCGTGCGAATGCCGCCCGACCAAGCAACCACTCATCCACCGCCAATCAACAATCCGTCAATCTGTTCGGGTTATAGCCGGGTTGGATTGAGTCGCAAGTCTCTCAAATCATCCACCCGTTCGTGCCGATAGCCCAGTTACCCGTATCATCTTGCTACCTCAATCTTTGAAGGACCTGTGCAGAATTTTTCCCAGCGAATCAAAGGCGCGATCAAACACCTGATCGGAGCCGGCTTCGACGCCTGCCCAAATCCTATCGAGGCCGGCGATCTCCGCGCCGTCTGCCACGACCACTGGCCCGACGACCCCGCCTTGATCGCCGCTTGGAACCAACTTTGCGCCGACTGTCCCGCTGCCACCACCTTCCATTCCCCCACCTGGCAGCAAGCCGTCGTTGAAACCCTCGCCAAGGAAGGGCGCCTCCGCCTGATCGTCGTCTGGCAAGGCGCGCGACTCGTCGCCGTCCTCCCCATGAGCATTCGCGACGATGGCCTCCTCGAAACCCTCGCGCCCGGCGTCAGCGACTACCTGGACCCGCTCATCCTCCCCGACCTCGAGCCGCAAGTCTGGCCCCTCCTCCTCAAGCTCTTCAGCCGCCTGCGCGCCGGCAAGTGGAAGAACGTCACCCTCCACAACATCCGCGACACCGCCCCCTGCCGCGCCTTGCTCCCTGAACTCGCCGCCGCCGAAGGTTTCGCATTCGAAGCCCGCACCGACCAGGCCTGCCCCTGCCTCACCCTCCCGAAAACCTGGGACGATTATTTGGCAACGCTCGACGCTCACGAGCGCAAGGAAACCCGCCGCAAGATCAACAAGGTCATGACCAAAGGCAACGGCCGGCTCATACGCTGCAACCCCAACCCCGCCGAAATCGCCACCGCGCTCCCCATCGCTCTCGCGCTCATGGAACAAGCCCCCGGCGAAAAAGGCGAAGCCGTGAAACGCACCCTCCGCCCCCTGCTGGAAAAAGCCGCCCCCGCCCTCATCGCCAGCAACCAACTCTGGCTCACCACACTGTACGTCAACGAAGAACCCGCCGCCTGCACCCTGCAATTCCCCCAGTCCGGCGGCCCCCAACTCTACAACTGCGGCTTCGACAGCGCCAAACGCGAATGGTCCACCGGCGTGGTCCTCACCGCCCAGATCATCCAACAAGCCATCGAATCCGGCGCAGAGGTCTTCGACCTCCTCCGAGGCGAAGAACCGTACAAGTACAAACTCGGCGCCGTCAATCGGCCGCTGTGGATGATCAGCTTGCAAAAGACCTGAAGCCGAATGGTCATCCTGAAGGAGTTTCAACGACTGAAAGATCTGGCATCGAACTTCGATGCCAGATGTTTCGCTACGCTCAACATGACGCGACGCTGGCGCACTGCACACGTCGGTGTTCCCAATCCGGTTACACCGGTAATCAAAATGGTTACGCGCATCGCCCTCAACCCTTCTTCCCCAAAAACCCCAACAACGCCTCCACCCCCCAACAATTAATCACATCCCCCGCCGTCACCCACCCGCGCCGCGCCACCCCGATTCCCCACTCCATCTCCTCAAACCCCTCCACCGAATGCGCATCCGTATCGATCGCCAGCTTCACCCCCGCCGCCACCGCTGCCCGCGCGTTTTCATCATTCAGATCCAGCCGCGGATACCCTGCGTTGATCTCCAGCGCCACGCCCGCCTTGGCCGCCGCCGCGAACACTTTCGCGAACTCCAGCGGCAATCCCTCGCGCCCGCCGATTAACCGCCCGGTCGGATGTCCGATGATGTTCACGTACCGATTGTCGATCGCCCGCTACATCCGATCCGTCGCTTTCCGCTCATCCTGCTTCAGCGCAATGTGCGGCGACCCGATCACGATATCCAGCTCCTTTAACACCGCGTCCTCATAATCCATCGCCCCATCCGCCAGGATATCCACCTCACACCCCGCCAAAATCCGAATCCCCTTCATCTTCGCATCCACTTTTCGAATCGCCTCCACGTGCTTAAGCAATCGCTCCGCCGTCAATCCGTTCGCAATCGCCTGGCTCTTCGAGTGATCCGTGATCGCGATATACGCATACCCCCGTGCCTTAGCCGCCTCCGCCATTTGCTCTATGCTGTTCTGCCCGTCCGACGCGGTCGTGTGCATGTGCAGATCGCCGCGAATGTCTTTGATGGTGATCAGCTTTGGCAGCGTCCCGCGCTCCGCCAACTCCACCTCTCCCCGATCCTCCCGCAACTCGGGCGGCACGTATGCGAGCCCGAGCTTCTCATACACCTCGATCTCGGTCCGCGCCGCCACCGGTTTGGCCGCCGGCGCATGCGCCGTCTGCTTCTCCACCCGGCCGCCACTCTTCACCGTCTCGCGATCCGGCTTCTCAATTGTGATCTTGTACAAGCCCCACTCGTTCAACGTCATCCCCATATCAATCGCCCGCGCGCGCAGCCGCACGTTGTGCTCCTTTGACCCCGTGAAATACATCAGCGCCGCCCCAAAGTGCGCCTCGGGAATAATCCGCAAATCCACCTGCAACCCCGACCCCGTCAGCACGCTCGCCTTCGTCGCCCCCTGCCCCAGGATTCGCACCACCTCCGGAAACTTTACAAACGCATCGGCGATCCCCTGCCCCTCCGATTCATCCGCCACCGCGCAGATCAGATCCACATCCCCCACCGTCTCCCGCCGCCGCCGCAAACTCCCGGCGTACTCCGCCTGTCGCACCCCCGGCACCTTGCGCAACTGCGCCACCAAAGACTCCGCCACCGGCTGCGCATCACCGATTCCCATCCGCCCCGCCGACTTCGCCCGCAGCTCGATCCCCTGCTTGATCGCGTCCAGCTTCTTCGCGCCAATCCCCTTCAGTCCATCCAGCTTCCCCTCCGCCAGCGCCTTGGTCAGCTCATCCACCGAAGTAATCCCCCGCTCCTTCCAAAACAGCGCGATCGTCTTGGGCCCCAGGCTAGGAATCTCCAGCATCGGCACCAACCCCGCCGGTACCGACGCGGCCAGCTCTTCGTAATCCGTGCTCCGGCCCTCCTTCACGTACTGTTCGATAATCTTCCGCGACGACTCGCCGATCCCCTGCACCTCCTTGAGCGTGTCCTCGTCGCAGTACTTGCGAATGTCGAGCGTCATGTCCTTGAGTTGTCGGGCCACCTTGTGAAACGCCAGCGACTTGAAGACGTTCATCCCCCGGATCTCCATCAACTGCGCCATCCGCTCGAAGAGCGCCGACAATTCGTGGTTCAATGCCATGAGAGCAAATGTATCACGCCCCTCCCCCCCACGCGAAACCACCCCTCCCCCATTTAGCCGGCGGGCTTGCCCCGCGCGTCTAGACGGTCAATTAGTAGTCGGCGCGCAACGTCCGCATCATCTTTCCGCCGGCGGCCGCGTCACCTTAAGCCGCCGAAGTCTCTGATCATCCGCGATGATGTACGCCTGACACGACTTCGCCAGGCTGACCGACATTCCCGGCATCAGTTGAATGAAGAACACGTCGCCCTCAGCCGGAATGTTGATCTGCATGTCGTCCGGCCCGAACACAAACTCACTCATCGGCCGATCCTTCTCAAACAGCGCCACCGGCAGCGCGAGCACAAGTTCCTCAACCGCGGTGATCGCCGCACCCTTCGGCCACGGAAATACTTTCATCGGCGCATGCGTCACCAACACACCGTCCTCGCACGATGATTGCCGTCGCCTGCGTTTGAGCCAACCGAACATGATAGACACTCCCAGCAATCTGGCACCGGCTCGTCTCTATTTGATGAACCGACTCCGCAATTCCTCCCGCACCTCTTCCCACGGCCGCCACTCACCACGATCCGCCTGCGCCAACCCCTCTTCGATCGCCGCGCGTGTCTCGGAGTCTAGATCTTCAAAATCCTCGCCGCGCACCTGACGCAACGTCTGCAAGGCAACCCGCACCAGTTCGTCCGCCGTCTCAACCCCGGTCTCTTTCATCCGCTCTTCGATCAACTTCTGCGTCTCGGCGCTAAGGACAATCGCCATCGATCACCTCTCGGAAAACCTACTTCACCGCCAACTGACTCGCAGCTATACCACCCGTGGTCATTCCCGCCATTTCACGAACGCCAGACGATGACCTTCAACAGGCTCGGTCCCACCCAAAGCTGCCAGGAAATCGAACATCTGTAGGCATTCGCCGTACGGATGCTGATCGCCCGGATATGCCTTTCCTTTTAGAACTGTGTTAAATACATCGCTATCATCGGGATCGGGCTCCATACCCCAGTTGACGAAGTATCGCTCGATCCGTCCGAGCGGAACCTGCCATAGCTCGGCCAGCAACTTAGGCTTGCCTGCCCAACGCTCCGACTCCCGCTCGTCGAGTTCTTCCGGGTAGTTCCAGTACTGCGGAAGCGTGCTGAATGTGTCAACGCACTCTGAGCCGATGTTCAGCGAGTAGTCCCACAACACGTCTTGTTGGATGCGTAGCTCCATCACCGGCGCATTCACTTTCTCGCTCAGTTGCTCGAACAGCCGCCACTCGCACACGCCGTCCGGTAGATAGAGCGTCTGAACCGTCGGCGTCGAACCGAGACGGAGGCATTCGTGACCCTCGCCAATTCGCCTCCATTCGATCTGTCCACCGAACGAGCGCGCGACGTCTTCAAGCGCGCGTCGGAAGTCCGGAGCATTGGCGCTACGAAAAAGACGGCATGTATAGCTAAAGCTCATATGACGGATCGATTGATCGCGGGAAGTATCTAGGCCACCCCTTTGGGTCTGCGCGCACTATATCAAAAAAGCGATCCGCTCACTTGACGGTCCGCATGATGTTAAGAAAAATGCCCGCAACGAAAGAAGGGAGGTGTCCAATGTCTTTTCGCGATCATCCCGCTGCACCGCCAGTCAGACACCCCTTCTTCACAGCATCTCGAAAAATGCACGGAAATGCACGGTTTTCGCAATTTCGCTTACCCGGCTTACTCACCTTAACACCCCCGCCTCGTCTGACGACTCAAACATTCCGCAACTTATTCAACCCATTCAACGCCGCCACCTTATACGCCTCGGCCAGCGTCGGGAAGTTGAACACGTTGTTGATGAAGAACTCCACCGTCCCGTTGAACGCCATCACCGCCTGGCCGATGTGGATCAGCTCCGTCGCCCCCGTGCCGATCGCATGTACGCCGAGGATGCGGTGATCCTCCTGGTGGATCAGCAGCTTCAGCATGCCCAGTTCATCGCCCAGCAGTTGCCCGCGGGCCAGCTCGCTGTACTGTGCCACGCCCGCCTCGTACGGGATGTTCGCCTGCGTGAGCTGATCTTCGGTCTTGCCCACCATCGAGATCTCCGGCACCGCGTAGATCCCCAGCGGGAACAGTTCCGGCATCGACTTGGTCTCGATCCCGTACGCGTGACACACGGCCAACCGTCCCTGCTCCATGGCCGTGCTTGCCAGCGCCGGGAAGCCGACCACGTCGCCGATCGCGTAGATGTGCTCGACGGCCGTGCGGAAGTTCGCGTCCACCTTCATGCGCTCGCGGTCGTCCGCCGCCAATCCCGCTTTCTCCAAGTTCAGCGCCGCCGTCGTCCCCTGGCGGCCGATGGCGTACAGCAGGGTCTGCGCCCGCAGCGTCTTGCCGCTCTCGAGCGTCGCCTGCACGCGCACCGAACTCCCGTTCTCGCCCGTCGTCTCGGGCAGCGATTCGATCTTCGCCACCTTCTCGCCCAGGCGCAGCGTCATCCCCTGCGAACGCATGTGATACTGAAACGCCTCGGTGATCTCGTGATCCAGAAACCCGAGCACCTCCTTGCGCGCCTCCACCAGCGTCACCTTGATGCCCAACGTCGCCATCATGCAGGCGTACTCGACACCGATCACGCCGCCACCCACCACGATGATACTCTTGGGCAGCCGCTCGAGCTTCAGCAGCGCATCCGAGCAGAAGATCGTCTTGTCGTTGAACGGTACATTCGTCGGCCGCGCCGGCCGCGTCCCTGTGGCAATAAAAAACTTATCCGCTTCGAACTGTTCCGAATCGTTGGGCCGAGTGATTAACAGCCGGTTGGCCGTTTCGAACGCCGCCGTTCCCCAGATCAGGTCGATCCCGTTGCGGTCGAGGTGCGTGCGAACGAGCTGCAGCTCATGCTGGATGACCTGCTGGCTGACAGCGATCAAATCGCTGACGGTGATGTCGCGCTTGACGCAGTAATCATTGCCGAAGAGGCCGCGCTTGCTGACGCCGGTCAGGTGCATGACCGCTTCGCGCAGCGCCTTGGAGGGGATGGTTCCGGTGTTAATCGTCGCCCCGCCAACCGTCGGATTTTTCTCAACGATCACGACCTTTTTGCCCAGTTTTGCCGCTTGGATGGCCGCCTTCTGCCCCGCCGGCCCGGTACCAATCACTGCGCAATCGTAATGCCGCATGGTCTTAATCCATTCTTGGATAGAGAGTTAACTTGCGCGGCGGGGTTGCACTGGTCAGGTTGGTAGCCGCATCCTATCCGATCCTTTATCGGTTCTCCAATGCCTGTGCCTAACTTCCGGTTTATGCCGTTTTGCGCGATTCGGGCCTCCCTTGCGATGGTCCGTCAAAGCCTGTACTATCTCCCGCCCCTAACTAGAGAAACGTTCGCGAAATACCTGAGGTATCCCGATGTCGCTCGATCGCAGTCTGAAAGCCGCCAACTCCCTGACCCGCCACCGCAACGTGCTGACCCGCGCCGAGCGGCTCACGCGCTTGAGCGAACAGGACAAGTGGACCGAAGCCAAGAGCGTCTACGGCCTGCCGAAGGTCGCCAACCGCAAGGCCGCGGTGATCAAGACTGAGAAGGCCGAAACCGTCGAAGGCGCGGTCCCCGCCGCCGGTGGAGCCGCTCCCGCCGCCGCTGCAGGCGCCAAGGGCGCTGCTGGCGCCAAGGCTGGCGCCCCCGCCGCCGGCGCCAAGGGCGCTG
>JAQGHM010000265.1 GCA_028291615.1 Phycisphaerales bacterium
TTTGCACAAGACTTTTTGCTTTCCGCTTGGTGGGGGTGGGCCGGGGATGGGACCGATTGGGGTGGCGAAGCATTTGAAGGCGTTTTTGCCGGCGCTTGCGCCGGGGGAATCCGGATCGTCGCAGCGCTCCGAACCCGGCGTGGGGATGGTTTCGGCGGCGCCTTTTGGGTCGCCTTCGATTTTGACGATCTCGTGGGTTTATATCGCGCTGATGGGCGCGGCAGGGCTTAAGCGGGCGACGCAGGTGGCGATCCTCAGTGCGAATTACATCGCGAAGCGGCTTGAGGATCATTATCCGATTCTTTATCGGGGGACGAACGGGCGGTGCGCTCATGAGTGCATTTTGGATTGCCGCGATTTTGAGGGCTCGGCCAATGTGAAAGTAGAAGATATCGCCAAGCGGCTGATGGATTACGGGTTTCATGCGCCGACGATGAGCTGGCCGGTGCCGGGGACGCTCATGATCGAGCCGACGGAGTCCGAGCCGAAGGGGGAGCTGGATCGGTTTATCGATGCGATGATCGGGATTCGCAATGAGATCCGCGCGGTGGAAGAGGGGCAGTTGGACAAGCTGGACAATCCGCTGAAGAACGCGCCGCACACGGCGGCAGTGGTGACGGCGGATGCGTGGACGCACAAGTACACGCGGGAGCAGGCGGCGTATCCGGTGAAGCGGCTGCGGGAGTATAAGTTCTGGCCGGCGGTGGGGCGGATTGATAATCCTTATGGGGATCGGAATCTGGTTTGCGCTTGTCCGCCGATGAGCGATTAGGGGGGATAACGCAGGTCCGAAATATGGTATAGTTGGGACAGGACATATGTCACACACGTACAAAGCCATCCTCAACGGAAACCGAGTCCAATGGCTCGGCGATGCGCCGGATACCAATGGTGGCGTGCCGGTTCAGATCACAGTGTTGGAACAGCCACAATCGGTCGACGAAGCGGCGCGCCGTCAGCAAGTTCGCGACGCCCTGGATGCGCTGGTCGCCAGAGGCACGTTCAGCGAGATCGCCGATCCAGTTGCCTGGCAGCGAGAGATTCGCAAGGACCGTCCCCTACCCGGGCGCGAGGACTGAAACAGCGCCGTGCTGGTCGATAGCAACATCCTCATTTACTCGTTGCAAGCTGCCTATCCACAACTTCGCGCCTTAGTCGCCCACAACCTCCCCGCCCTCTCCGCAATCAGCTATCTGGAAACGCTGGGCTTCCCTCGCATTACGCAGCAAGACATCAACGACCTTCAGCAGCTCTTCGGAATTCTGCCAATACTCGACATCGATCGCCCGATCCTCGACCGCGCCGTTTCCCTGCGCCAACAACGCCGCATGTCCCTCGGCGACGCCATCATCGCGGCCACCGCGCTTGTTCACGACAAGACGCTCGTCACGCGGAATACCAGCGACTTCCGCTGGATTCCCGATCTGCGCCTCCTTGATCCGCTCGCAACGCCCTCTCAGCCGTAGCCGATGGGTCAACGCAATACTGGCGTTGTCGCTACGTTAATAAGAATAACGCGCGGCGCGCGCGGTTGCCGTCGCTGGAGGACGCTCTTTCCTGTTCTGGTGAGGACACAATGAACTTCAAACTCATCACGCTAATCGTGTTGATCCTGGGTCTTCGCACGCTGGCGGGAACTCTCGCCGATGCAGCCGATCCGGCGCCGATCGATTGGAATCGCGCTCGCGCGCTACTGCAGCGCGAGCGCGGTGGGGAGAAGCTTTCGCCCGACGATCAGGCGTATCTGGATCGGGCGAAGAGCGAGCGGGCGAAGGGGGCGGGGGCGGGACAGCCGCCGCGACCGGCGCAGCCGCCTCGGGAATCGACGGGGCTGGCGCCGCTGACGGATAAGGCGGCCGCGGATTACAAGGGATTCAAGCTGGGGCTTTATGGGGATGGGGAGAATGCGCCGCCGGCGGAGCACTTTAAGCGGGCGATGGAGGCGGCGGGGAAGGTAGTTGCGCTGGATGGCGACGGCCATGCCGCGGCGGAGGGAAAGATCGTTCTCATGTCGGTGGGGATGTCGAACACGACGCAGGAGTTTTCGCGGTTTGTGCAACTGGCGAATGCGGACGCGGCGAAGAATCCGCGGCTGGTGATCGTGGACGCGGCGCAGGGAGGGAAGGCGGCGGATAGCTGGGTGAGCAAGGATCAGCCGACGTGGCAGGAAGCAGAGCGTCGACTTGGGGCGGCGAAGGTGACGGCGGCGCAGGTGCAGGTGATCTGGGTCAAGCAGGCACGGATTCAACCGGCGGGGCTGGGGGAGTTTCCCAAGCATGCGCAGGCGCTGCAGGCGGATTTGAAACGGATCGTGCTGGCGGCGAAGGAGCGGTATCCGAATCTCCGGCTGATTTATCTGTCGAGTCGAACTTACGGGGGGCATGCGACAACGTCGCTGAACCCGGAGCCTTATGCGTATGAGTCGGCATTTTCGGTGCAATGGCTGATTCGATCGCAGGTGAAAGGGGAGGATAAGGAGTTGTCGGATCCGACGATGCCGGTGCTGTTGTGGGGGCCTTATTTGTGGACGGATGGGACCAAGGGGAGGGCGGGGGATTCGCTGGTCTGGAACAAGGAGGATACGGCGGCGGATGGGACGCATCCGAGTGGGTCGGGGCGGCAGAAGGTGGGGGAGTTGTTGTTGAGCTTTTTCAAGAGTGATGTGACCAGCAAGGGGTGGTTTACGAAGTAAATCACATGGCGCCTGCGGGTGCACCGGCTAACTGGGGGTCGGGTTGAGCGGCGGGTTATTTTTCTTCCGTGTTGCGGAAGTTGAGAAGGACGATCTCACCGGGTCGGAGGGGGAGCGCGCCAGCCTCGGGGAGTTCGATACGGACGGGGATTCCCCATTCGGGATTCTTGGCGTTGGTCAGTTGGTGGGCGGGGATGGGAACGACGCGGGTTCCGACTTCCTGCACGCGGCTTTGCGCCCAGGTGTGATGGTCCTGGCCGCGGACGGCGACCTTCATGTCCTTCTTGGGTACGATCGCGCTGCCGGGGCGGATGTAGCTGACGATGTAGGCGCCACCGTCCTGGGTGAGGGTCATGATCTCCTGGCCGCCTTTGACGAACTCGCCGGGCTGATGCTTGATGGCGGTGACCATGCCGCTGACGGGGGCGGTGAGGTCGGCGGATTTTGGTCCGGCCTCGATGCGGCCGATCGGCTGTCCTTTATCGACATGATCGTAGAGGCGCGGATACGGGCTGCCCTCGGCGAGCTTGCCGTCGCGCGGGGCGGAGATGCGCACGGTGACGGAATTGACCTCGCCGGTGCCGTGGGTGGTGCCGGCGTAGCTCTTCCAGAGGTAGGCCGTGACGGAGAGCGAGATGACGAAGATCAATGCCGGCAGCAACTGGTAGCGCACGCGCTTGAGCTGCAGCTTCATCGGTGTGGGGATCGTCGTTGCTGTTTTCGAATCGGACAAAAGCTCAAACCTCCGCTTCGTCGGCGCGATGGAAAATGGAGACCCGGGCCACGCCCTGGGTCGCCTGTAGTTCTTTCAGAAGTTCGCGGCTGCGCGACGGGTCGCGTAAGAGCAGCCGGTAGGAGAGATCGATCTTGTCGGCGTCGAGGTCGTGCTGGCTGGCGAGGTTGGCGTGGAGGCTGTGGCGGCGGAGGATGGGCTTGATGGAGGCTTGGGAGTCGCCGTTGCCGGCCCATTCCAGGGAGAGGATGACGTCGTAGCGGTGGCGGCCGCCGAACGAGGTGACGCGGATGTAGACGAAGATCAGGGCGAGCGTAATGCAGGCGGTGACGGCGATGCCGAAGCGAAGGGTTCCGCAGGCGACGCCTTCGGCGATGGCCCAGAGGACGAAAGTGGTATCGCGCGTGTCCTTAAGGACGTTGCGGAAGCGGATCATGGAAAAGACGGCGAGCAGGCCGAGCGCAATCAGCACGTTGCTGGCCATCAGCACCATCACGAACGCGACCAGGACCGGCAAGACCAAGAGCGAAGCGGTAAACATCTGCGAGTAGCTCATGCCCGAGTGGGTCCACATGTAGACCCAGGCGACGACGTGGCCGATGCAGAAGGCGAGCAGGAGGGCGAGCAGCGCCGCCTCGGGCCCGCCGGCGGCGCTGCCGGCGAGGTCGTTGCCCATCAAGCTGTCCAGAAATCCGTTCATCTACGATCCTCTCGTGGTCATCGTCAGGTTCTCATGCGTAAACTCGCCAATTCAATGCCGGCGGCGCGGCAGCCGGGCGCACCTGCGGCAGGCAGAATGCCGTTTGTACATATTTGGCGTTGTTCCGCCGCTCGAGGTTCAAGGCGGCCACCATCTCGCGGAACCAGTGCGGGAAGCGATCGGCGAATTTCAGCTCCAGCACGCAGGGGTGGCCGGGCAGGAGGGGCGGGGGGAAGACGTCGCGCTTCAATGCGAATGAGCCGGCGTATTGGCCGCCGCATAGGTCGCGATCGAAGGTGAGGCGGACGTTGTCATCGGTCGACTTCACCCACGCCTCGCGCAGGTAGGAGACGAAGACGCGGGGTGTGGCGGCGATGTTGTCGCGGGCGTCGCAAAAGCGGCGGAGGGCGGACCAGGCGTCGAGGTCGTTGGGCTTGATCAGGTCGGTGATGCGGGGGCATTCCCCGGCCATGATTCGCAGGGCGCGGTCGCGCTTCACGAGGGCGCGGTCTTTCAGGACGATGTCGCTGACGCGCCGCTTCATCTCGAAGAAGACGGGGTCCTGGTCGTTCTCCGAATAATAGCGAACGCGGAGCTTGTAGCGATTCTTGTGACCCTGGACGGTGGCTTGGTAGAGGGGGAGTCCGGGGCCGTCGAAATAGATGCTGTGGGTCGGGTAGGCCCACTTCATTTCGGAGCGGGCGAACTCGTCGCGCACGAGGTGAGCGCGGGCGAAGTTGCGGACGTCGTGGGCGCAGCGCTCGTCGATGAGGTATTTATACTCAAAGCGGTTGCGCTGCATGCGGTGTTGAAAAGCCATCACGTACCGCCTTCACAACGGCTCGGGCCAACCCATTATTGATGCAGCCTTCATTGCGTCTTCACAATCGGGCGCGGTTGCGACGACGCGCCTCGCGCAAGGGACCCCGGTCGGGCCGGCCCGACGACGGCGCCAGATTGACCGAGGAAACGTGGGGGTGAGGTTAAGCGTTTCGGGCATAACAATCAAGGAATTTACGGTTGCCCGTTGGTCCGGGTGACGGCCTCACTCGCCTAGACAATTATGGTGCGACAGTAGACGATGGCCTCGCTCCCGTGGGGGCGACTTATGGCCAAACAGATCGACATTTCTTCCTCACACCGCATCGGGGTGCTGACCCGCTTGATGGAGGAGATGGGCGGTTTATCCGAGCCGCAGGAGGCGATCGACCTGTTTCAGGAGGGGATGCGTCAGGCGTATGAGCCGCTGGGGGCGGTGCAGCTTTCCACTCTCGATTTGCCGCCTGGGGAGTATCGCATCGTCCGGATGGCGGGCGCGGACGGCACTGATCACCAGCCGTCGCGGCCGCCCTGGGATTATCGCTCGTTGGCGGTGCAGAGCGGCGGGATTTTAACTGAACTGGTGGAGGCGGGGCGGCCTTGCATCCTGCATGAGTTGGACCTTTCGGCTGATCCGGTGCTCGGGGCGACGATGGCCGGCAACCGCTCGCTGGCGGCGGTGCCCGTGCTGGATCCAGCGATGCCGATCAACTGGGTCATCCTGCTGCATCCCGATCCGGATTATTTCCGCGTGGAGCACTTGGAAGAATTGATCCTCCGCGCGAACCTGGTCGGGGCGGTGAGCAAGGGACTTTGGATGAGCCAGCAACTGGCGGCGGCGAACCTGCGCATTGCGCGCGAGATCGAACAGATCGCGCGGATTCAGCGGACGCTGTTGCCATCGCAATTGCCGGAGATTCCAGGACTGTCGATCGCGGCGCATTATGAAACGTTCGATCGCGCGGGGGGCGATCTTTATGATTTCGCGCGACTCGAGGGGGATCCCACGACGCCTGATGACGACCGTTGGGCCATCCTGATCGCCGATGCGTCGGGGCATGGGCCGGCGGCGGCGACGGTTTGCGCAATCGTTCATTCGATCTTACATGCCTATCCGCAGGAGCCCGCGGGACCAGCGGAATTGCTCAAGCACGTGAACCGGCATTTGTGTGCGAAGCAGATCGAGTCTTCGTT
>JAQGHM010000300.1 GCA_028291615.1 Phycisphaerales bacterium
CCCATCGCCGACGTCAGTGCCCCCGTGTCCGTGTTGTAGGCCGTGATGTAGTCCGAATTATCCCCCGCGAAAACCGTGAACGTCTTGGCTAACTGAGGGGCGTTGTCCAGAAATGTGAGCTGGAAAATATCGACTTCCCCGGCAGGCGGCGGGAGGGTGGTGGCGGCCTGCGTCTCCGCTGGGGGCGATGCAGTGGGCTGCGTCGTCGGGCGGTCGTTGAACCCCGGATAGTATCCGTGAATGTTCAGGATCCCGCCGAAGTTTCCGTCCACGCTGAACTGGAAAAAATCGACGATGTAACCGTTCAAACCCTTGATCCCCGCGAAATCCACCTTGTCCGCCTCGAACGTCACATCGAGCTGAAACGCCGCGACGTTCAGCGGGTCCACCGTCATCAGGATCGAGCGCTGCCCCGACGTGGTCGTTGCAACCGTATTGTTGCTGGTGGAAGCATGGCGCGCGGTCCGGATGATCGCGCCCGAAGCGCTCATCGACCCGCAGCACAGCACCACAAGGGCGCAAGCACAACTGGCTCTAGAGAACATCGCCGCTCCAAGGAAGAAGATCACCGGTAACACCCACACCGGACGCAGCCATTGTCTGGCGTTGCTCGGCAAAAGCAAGCAAAATCACCCGACGCCCCGACAGCATTCTGTTAATCGGTGGCGTCGAATCAGACAACTGCTCCGATTGGGCAACCTGGTGAACTCAATCAAGGCAATTTCAAGCGCCCGTTCCGACGACGAAGGTGGCCTGCCAGCACGCCCGCCCCGCTGATCAAACCGGTTGCCAGCCCACCGGGAAGCGGCACGCTGCTGATGCCGTCTACGGTGGAAAACGCGGGATCGACGCCCTGGTCAGTCGCCGGATCGTATAGACCCATGGCCGTTGTCGTCAGTCCTGTGTCACTGTTGTATGCGTTGATGTAGTCGAATGGTCCTGCGAAGACCGCGAACGTCTTGGACAGTTCCGGCGCCAGGTCCAGGAATGTGACTTGGAAGATATCGACCTCCCCGACGGGCGGCGTGGCCGTCACCGCCGCAGCGGCCTGCAATCCGACGGGCGGTTGGAAGGCAAGGCGGTCGTTGAAACCCGGGTAGTAACCGTGGATCCCGAATATCTGCCCCCCAGGCCCCTCCGTGACGACTTCATACGTCTGATCGATCACATACCCGTTCAGACCGGTAATCCCAACGAATTCGACCTTGCCCGCCTCGAACGACACGTCCAACTGAAAGGACGCCACGTCGAGCGGATCCACGGTCATGAGGATCGAACGCTGCCCCGATGTCGTCGTGGTTACAGTACGATTGCTCGTCGATGCATGGCGTGCCGTCTTGATGATAGCCGCAGACACCTCCACCGGCGCGCAGAACAGGACCGCCGAGGCGCACACACAACCTGCTTTAAGGAACATCTTCACTCCGTCGAGGAATAATCAGGCCGGCCTTGCACACACCCGCGCCGGTTTGATGATTCTCTGCGCCACACCCGCCACGTGCAAGTGAAAAATGTCCCCGGAGCAGACCTCCAAGTTAAAAGGTTTAACGACTTCGCCTTCCTTTTCCGATTGGGTAAACTGGTGAACCTATGACGACTCGTATTCTGGGATTTCTGGCGGTCGGTCTCGGCTTGGCACTGTTTGCCCGCGGCGAGGGCACAACCGCGCCGGCGCCGCTGCAGATCACCGTCACCGGCGTCGAAGGAATCGTCCAGGTCCGCGACGCCTCCGACAAGCCGTGGCAAAAGGCCGTCGTTGGGATGAACGTCACCGAAGGCGCCGAATTCCGCACCGGCCCGCGCTCCGCTGTCCGCGTCCTCATACCGCCCGATCAGACGATCACCCTCGATCGCCTCGGCGTCGTGAAGCTGATGCAGGCCATCCAGCAAGGCAACGTCGTCAAAACCAAGGTCGGCATGCCCTACGGCCGTACCCGTTACGACATCGAGGAGGCCGGCATCGAGCATCAGTCGCAACTCGTCAGCCCTTCCAGCACCCTCGCCATCCGCGGCACCAAGGTCAGCGTCTACGACCAACCCCCCTTCGCCCCCAGCGCCGTCAGCCTTACCGGTCGCGCCGTCTACACTACCGCAAAACGTCAGGTCGCTTTCGGTGGTAAGGGACAGGGCAAAACCGACATCTCCGCCACGACCGATAACCCCGCCCAGCTTTCCCTCCTCCAAACCTTCGTCGATCCCAACTCGAGCTACGGCCGCCCGCCCGCCGACCAGCGCCTCATCAGCCAACTCCAAGCCAAAGGAGACGTCGTCGCACGCAATGGCCAACTCGCCGTCGCGTTCGGCCCCGCCGTCACCGATAAGGCGTTGACCGAGATCATCAGCGGCCAGGGACGGTTCAACATCTCGCTCCGCTGGTTCGGGCCTGGCGATTTCGACCTCTTCGTCCTCACTAACGACCCCAAGACCGGCGCCCCCTACACGCTGGGCAACCCGTCATACAAAGGGTCGGTCTTCAAAGACATCGGCCTCTTCGGCGATAACGGCACGGCCCCCGTCACCGCCGCCAAAACCCCCGACGGCGGGCAAATCAAGTTCGACCAGGTCGCCTTCGGTGGCGGCGGCATCGAGCTCGCAAGCTGGAACACGCCCGTCCCCCAGGTCGGCTACACCGTCGCCGTCCTCTACTACGATCAGCGCGGCAAGCTGGCGAGCTATCCCGTCCGCCAGAACTTCCGCGTCGACGCCTTCCTCGACGGCAAGGCCGTCCCCGTGCTGACCAACTTCGACGAGATCGCAGCCGGAACCGCAACCGAACTGAAATTCGGCCCCACTTATCAGGGCACCGCAAGCCTCATCGATTCGGAAAAAATTCTGGTCATCGATCCGGCCGTTGGCGTCAAGGGCGACGTCCGTCTGACTGCCGTCGATCTCTCGGAAGAGGCGGTCGGCCCCATTAACGGGCAAACCACGAGCGGCGGCACCACCCCCGTCGCGGTCGCCGCCAAGCGCGGCAAACGCAAAGTGATCACCGCCCCCGCCGGCTCGCCAAGCAAGATCGGCCCGACCGTCGTCCCCAAGACCGTGAAGACGAAGTAAAGACTCCGTCTAGCGGTCATCACTGCTGCGACACCGGCGCGGCGTGTTAATCAACATCCGGCCGCTACCGCTTCTCCTGTTCCTCCATATCGCGCTGCAGCCGCTTCTGCGCCTCGAGCTGATCCGCTTGGATCGCGGGCGTCAGGCAGCTTCGCGGTATCGCCGCCAGCAATTGCTGCGTCTTCGCAAGGCTCGCATCATCGGGCAGCGTCTTTGACAGTTGCGCCGCCCGAGACTGCAATTCGCGGAATCGCGACGCGCTCGCCACCGGCGGGCGACGCCACCGATCCGCCTCCGGGCCCAATTCGCGCGCACGCTTCTTCGCCGCCTCCACCCGGCTCGCCAGCGTCGGATGGTCCGAAAGATACGCGACGCCCTTGTCATACCCCTTGTCGATCATGAGCTGGAAGAAATGCCCGAACAACTGCGGGTCCCATCCCGCGTGCGTGTAGAAGTAAAACCCGTACTCATCCGCCTGCGCCTCGTCCCCGCGCGTGAAAGTAGTGCCAACCAACTGCCCCGCCGCCATTGCCGCTCCGCCCGCCGCCGATCCGTATTCCGTCGCGTGCTCTTTCCCGCCTGCCAATGCGCCCGCCGCGCCCACCGCCAGCGCGCTGCCAATGATCGCGTACTGCCGCTGCGTCCCCTTCTGCACATGGCGGCTGTAAACGTGGGCATATTCGTGGCTCATCACGGCAGCCAGGTCGTTCTCATCCTGGCAAAGCTGGAACAGCGCGGTGTAGATGTACATGTGCTCGCCACCCGTCGTGAACGCGTTGAGCGTCTTGCTGTTGACGAAGTGAAACTGCATCTTCTTCGAGAACATCCAGTCACGGTCTGGATCCTTGAAATGACTAGGCGGACCGACCTTGTTCCGATCCGCCTCCTTCGCCGCCTCCACGATGCGATCCCCCACCGATTGGATGTAATCCGACAACTCGCGATCATTAATCACCGCCGGCTTGAGCCCGCTATGCGCCTGATCCGCCTGATCAATGATCTGCCGATCCGTCACCGCACACCCGCCGGCGCCCAGGATGAATAACAAAAGCAACGAGACTGACTGGTTGGTTCGGAATTTCATTTTCAGTTTCCTCGTCTCAAAAATTTTAGCGCCCGCTTGACTTCGACGAGCTCAGTCGAGTCGCGGGCCGCGGGTCCGCTCACCAAGTCTAATCCAAACCCCCTACGCCCGCCTACGTGCTTTCGCCGCCGCAATCCCCGCCGCAACCACGCTCACCAGCACCAGCGACGACACCGCCGCCACCCCCGCAAACAAATTCTTTTCCCATCGCCACTGTGTCAGCGCCCCCGCCCCCGGCCCCAGCACCTGTCCCAGCCCGATCAGCGCCTCGTGATACCCCGCATGCTCCGCGCTCCCCTCGCTCAGCACCATCCCGAAATACAAACTCGCGGTATAAATCAGCCCCAGCGCCGCCCCCAGCAGAACCTGCGCTGCGATCATCCCCCCGAGCCCCACCGGCGCCGTCACCCCGACAAACGCCGCCCCCATCAACACCGCCGCCCCCAGCAGCAGCATCGGCCGCGTATGCCAGAAAACCGTCGCCCCCAAAATCCAAAACGCCAGCCACCGGCTCACCATCCAAACGCTCCCGACCGCCGTCTGCGCCGTAGTATCCAGCCCCTGCATCACCGGCAACAACGGCATCAACGCCGACAGACTGTAAATCACGACGTAAGTGGAAGGCAGCGCAATCCGCGATAACCAAAGCGCCAAAGTCCGCTGCCGCAACAACGCAGGCTCCGGATCAACATGCACATGCTCCACCCCAGTTGGCTGGGTTGCTTCAGCAACCCTGTCTTCCGCAGTAGATGACGCCAAAACCCCATACCCCCGAAACGCAACGATAATTCCCACGATCGCCACGTGAATCGCGAATGGCACCACGAACACCATCCGCGCATCGATCTTCAGCAACGTCCCCTGCACCGCCACCGCCAGCGCCCCCGTCCCCGCCCAGATCAGGTTGTACATCCCGATCCGCCGCGACAGCGTATGCGGATCAGCCCCCACCGCCGCCGCCGCCTCCAACACCGGCCAGTTCAGCGCCATAAGCGGCACGTACAGGATAATAACCCCCGTCAAAATCGCAGGACTGCTAACGATAACCCCCACCGCCGAAACCCCCGCCAGCGCCAAGTTGCTGAAGATCAACAACCGCCGATCCCCCACCCGCTTAGCCACCTTCTGCGAAGCCAACGACGCCAGCACGTAAACCGCCCCCTGCGCCGAAGCCAACAAAAAATTCCGCATCAACCCCCACCCGAAGACCTGCTTCGTATAAAAAAAGATCCCGATGAACAACAGGTTCGCCGCGAACGACAAAACCCCTTCGATCAACAAAGTAATCCGCAAGTTCATGGGCCGCGAATCATGCGGGCCAAGAGCGTTTTCCACAACAGCGTTCGCCACCAAAGCCCACGGAACTCGTTCCGTGGGTTCCACACCGGTGACTCTTTAACCCCCGCCTGTACACTGCTAAGCAATGCGCCTCCCCGTCCGCCTCCCCGAATACCGCCTCTACCAGAAATGGCTGGCCGCCACGATCATCGCCGTCGTCTGCGCCGGCTTGGGCGTGGTTCTCTGGACCCCCGCCAGAATCCTCGGCGCAGTAGGCATGCTCGATCATGTCTTCTACGACTCCCTCTTCCGCCTGCGGCCCGCAGAAAGCCAAATGGACAGCCAGATCATCATCATCGCCGCTAACGACAAGAGCATCGCGACGATGCAGCAGGAGCGTCGTATCGGTTGGCCATGGCCGCGCACGTATTGGGGGAAGATGATTAGCTATCTGGATAATGAAGCCAAAGCCAAAGCCGTCGTATTCGACCTGCTTTTTGACGGGAGCAGCGCCCGCAACGCGCCCGAGAAGGAAGACGACGACGAACTGTTCGCCGGCGCGATCGACGCCTCCGAAACACCCGTCATTCTCGCCAGCCGCGCCCTGCCCGACCACACGGTGCTCAAGATCGCACCGCCTGTCAGGAACCCGATCCTCGGTGCCTCCAACATATCCGCCGAAGGCGTCATTCGAACGTACACGCCAGTCGTCGACGGACTCGACAGCATCGCGCTGCGGACAATGAAGCAAATCAAGCAGACGCCGCCGTCATGGGCCACCAGCGATCAGCCCTATCTGCTGCGATTCTACGGCCCCCACTCGCGCGGCCCCGGGGCGCCGGTCACGTTCAGATACATCGAAGCCGCTAAGTTTTTGGAAGTCGCCGACAACCCCGACGCCGACCCCGCAATGGCCGCCCTCCTGAAAGACAAAATCGTCTTCATCGCCACCATCACCGCCGGCACCTACGACCTCAAAGCCTCCCCGCTACAGTCCCAATATCCCGGCGTGGAACTTCACGCGACCGCCCTGCAGAACATGCTCGCCAACCAACGCGTCACACCAATCGGATTCCCGACCCGCGTCCTGACGCTGATGTTCGCCTGCTTTATCGCCGCGATCGGCACCGTTATCCCCGCGCGGGTCCCGCTCAAACTCGTCGGCGGCGTTTCGGGTCTGGCAATGGTGTTAGCCATTACCGCCGCGTTCTTCCTCAGCGCGAACGTCCGCTGGATGCCCCCCGCCGCCGCCCTTTTTGCCGCGATGCTCTCGGCGTTCGTCGGCCTCTCCTACAGCTACCTGACCGAGCTCCGCCAGCGCCGCTTCATCCTCAAAGCCTTCGCCCAGAGCGTCTCCAAGGAAGTCGCCGACGAGATCGCCAAAGATCCCAAAAAGCTCGGCCTCGGCGGACAGCGCCGCGACATGACCGTCATGTTCACCGACCTCGCCAACTTTACCACCCTTTCCGAAGCCTTAGAGGTAGAAAAACTCGCCGCCGTACTCCAGTTCTATCTCGAGGAAATGTCCGGCGTCGTCCTCGGTGTCAACGGCACCCTCGACAAGTACATTGGCGACGCCATCATGGCCTTCTGGAATGCCCCGGTGAACCAGCCCGACCACGCCTTCCGCGCCTGCCGCGGGGCACTCGAAATGCGCCGCCGCGAGGCCATCCTCCAACCCAAAATCCTCGAAATGGCCGGAACCGAAGTCTACAGCCGCATCGGCATCAACTCCGGTCCCATGGTCGTCGGCAATCTCGGCTCGACATTCAAGTTCGCCTACACCGTCATCGGCGACGCCGTCAATCTTGGCAGCCGGCTCGAAGGCGCCAACAAGATGTACGGCACCCGCATCATGCTCAGCGAAACCACGGCCGCCATCGTCAAGGACCAGTTCATTCTCCGCAAACTCGACCTGCTCCGCGTCAAGGGAAAGTTCAAGCCGATGGCCGTCTACGAATTGATCGGCGAAAGAACCGCCGCCTCACAACCCTCGGCCCACATCGCTCGCTACGAACAAGCGCTCGCCCTGTATCAGGCTGGCCAGTTCGATCAGGCTTTGGAATTATTAACAATCTTGAACAAAGACTTTCCCGACGACGGTCCAACCGTTACATTACTAGCCCGGGTGATCAAGCTTCGCGAACACCCGCCGGGCCCCGAGTGGGACGGCGTCTACGTCGCGAAAGACAAATGAGGCAACACATATGAAATGCAAACCACGCGTGCGCTGGATGATCGCGGCAGCGGTGCTCGGAATCTCCACCACCGCCGCCATGGCGGAGGATGCGGCGGTCAAGTTCAACCAGGTGAAAGTGTTCGCTGAGAACACCACGGCCTCCGATACGATCACGTCGCTCAAAAAGGGCGAAAAGGTGCAAGTGCTTGCCCGCCAGGGGCCGTGGGTTAAGGTCAGCGCCGGCGGCAAACAGGGGTGGATCAGCGCGAATGCTGTCGGCGACCCGAAGGGCAAAAGCGGTTTCGCCGGATTAGCCGAGGCGGCAGGGAAGGTATCAGGGTCTGATTCTGCCAGCGGTTCCGCCGCAGGCAAGGGCGGCCTCCCGTCCGAGCAGTGGGCCCAATCGAAGAACCTGAGTCGCGGCGGGCTCCAGCGCATGATGGCCCTCCGCGAGACGGTCGGCGGCAGCGAAATTAAAACGTTCGATACCGAAGGCAACGTCGGCATTGGCAAAAAGTGATTTGGAGGAAAAACATGATGACTCGTCAACACGTCCTTCTGCGGCTCGTTGCCTGGGGCCTTCTCCCACTGATCACCGGATGCTCTGGAAGCGGCGGCAGCGGCGGCGGAGGTATGAGCGGCGTTGGATCGGCTCTCTCCGGTATCTCGTTGGGAAACATCGGCGGCGGCGGGGGCAGGGGCGTGAACGGTGTTCAGCTTTTCCAGGCCGGAGCCACCCTGGTCTCCGCCGCATCCGTCGCCGAAGACGACCAAGACGACCTGGGTCAAGCCGTCGCCATTGGCGCTACTAACCGCTGGCCGCTCTTCGATAAACCCGCACTCACGAAGTACGTCACTCTAGTCGGCCTCGCCGTCGCCTCCCAATCCTCCGACCCCGGCGGAAACTGGGTCTTTGGCGTTCTTGATACGCCCGACGTGAACGCCTATTCCGGCCCCAATGGTTACATCCTTATCACCCGCGGCGCGATCGCCGCCATGGAAGACGAGTCCGAACTTGCGGGCATCCTCGCCCACGAGATCGCCCATATCGTCAACCGTGACGGTCTCGAAGCTGTTAAAAACGCCAAGGTCAACGAAGCGCTGATGAAAGGGCTTTCCGCCACCGATCAACGGTTCGCCGTGTTCAATCAGGTGTCGGACAAACTCATTGAAAAGATCCTGACCAGCGGCTACAGCCAACAGCAGGAGAACAACGCCGACTCCACCGGCGAAAAGCTCCTGATCGCCGCCGGTTATGACCCCAACGGTTTGGTCAAATTCCTCAAGCGCGCCGAACAGCGAAAGGGCACCGGCGGCGGAAAACTCTTCAGCACCCACCCCGGCACCGCCGACCGTATCGCCAAGATCTCGCAACAGATCGGATCCGCCAAACCTGGCGCAACCAACAAGGAACGTTTCACCAAAGCCGCCGCCGAGGCTAAACTCTGAAACAACCAGCGGCCGAGCTCGCAATGTGGTGACGCCCGTGCCCGCCCACCCCGTGCGATATAGCGATATCGTCCCGGCCATCAACCGCCGACCGTTCCGGAGACCTCAGTACGTGAAACTCCTCCCCAGCCTCAGCCTCGCCGCCGCCCTCCTCCTCACCGCCAGCGGCTGCACCATCGAACCCTTCGCCGACCCCATCCCCATCCCCGCCGGTTACGTCCCCGCAAGCTACGCCCAGCCTGTCTACATCCCCGCCGCCGCCGTCACCACCAGCCCGCGCACGACCTCGCCCCAGATATCGACTACCGCCCCCGAAGCCCAACCCGTCATCGACGACAAAATCCGCGACCAGGTCCTCGCCGCCACTCAAGCCGCCATCGTCAAACGCTTCGGCATCGATCCCAACCCCCAGCTCAACGAATACCTTATCCTCGTCGGCAGCCTCGTCACCATCAACACGCCCCGCCCCGACGCCGACTACGCCTACCTCCTCCTCAACACCGACCAACCCATCAGTTGCGCACTCTGGCCCCGCACCATCTGCGTCTCCCGCGGCCTCTTCGCGCAGATGCAGGACGAATCCGAACTCGCCGGCGTCATCGCCCGCGAAATCTCCAACCTTATCTCCGCCCGCTCCGTCAAACTCGCCGGCCTCCCCGTTCCATCAGAGCCCACCACGCGCCCCGTCACGCAACCAATCACGGCCGCGCCACCGACACCCCTCGTAACCCGCCTCGCCGCTAAACTCACTGACATCCTCCTCAAAGACGGCTTCGGCCCCGAGCTCGACCAAGCCGCCGACATCGAAGCTGCCCAATTCGCCGCCGCCGCAAAATACGCCCCAGACGGCCTCCTCCGCCTCCTCACCCGCCAAAAACCCGACGCCCGCGCCACGACCACCACCCAAGCCGCCCAAGCCTGGCAGCGCATCCAAGCCCTCAACGCCAACGTCCAAATCGTAGCCAAAGCCTACCCCCACTCCGAAGCCCGCCTCCCCGCCCGCTTCGAAACTTACCTGAAACCCATCGCCCCCGCCTCCGCTGCCAATCCGTAAAACCCCGTCCTCCGGTTGCGCAACCCTTGGATCGCGCGGCCGCCCAAAAATTCACTCCCCCTTCTCTCCCAGCAGCGCCATCACGTACTCCGCCGGATCAAACTTCGCGATGTCCTCAGGCGTCTCTCCCAGGCCGATGAACTTCACCGGGATGTTCAACTGGTCCCGGATCGACATGATCACGCCCCCCTTTGCAGTCCCGTCCAGCTTCGCCAGAATAATTCCCGTCACGTTGATCGCCTGCCCGAACACCTTGGCCTGGTTGACCGCGTTCTGCCCGGTTGTCGCGTCCAGCACCAGCAGCGCCTCGTGCGGCGCCCCTTCGATCCGCTTGGCGACCACGTCGCGGATCTTCACCAATTCGCGGATCAGGTGCTCCTGCGTCGGCAGCCGGCCGGCGGTATCGACGATCAGCACGTCCACCCCGCGCGTCTTGGCCGCCTCGCACGCGTCGTACGCAACCGCCGCCGCGTCGGCGTTCTGCTTGTGCTTCACGATGTCCACGCCAAGCCGCTCGGCCCAGATCGTCAGTTGGTGCACCGCGCCGGCGCGAAAGGTGTCGCCCGCCGCCACCATCACCTTTTTCTTGAGCTCATTCTTGAAATACCACGCCAGTTTAGCGATCGACGTCGTTTTCCCCGCCCCATTCACCCCCGCCACCAGGATCACCGTCGGCCCGCTCGCGGCGAAGGTCAGCTCGCGACTCGTCCCCGCCCACCCCGCCAGCATCTCCTCGCGGATGATCTCCTGGCACTGGTCGCGGTTCTTGATCTTTCCCAGACGCCAGCGGTCCCGCATCGTCGAAACGATCCGCTCGCTGTTCGCGACCCCCACGTCCGCCGCCAGCAGCCGCTCCTCGACCTCCCCCAGAAACTCCTCATTAATCTGCCGCCCCGGCACAAAGAGCGTCCGCACGTCCGTGTTGAGAACCTGCGCCGTCTTCTTCAGCGCGCTTTTGAGCTTGTCATATGCCTTGGAAAGAAACGCCATAGCCTGTTACTGCCCAGCCCCCGTGAGCTTCTCGTGTTCCTTCAGCACCGAATCCAACACCCCATTCACAAACGCCGCGCTCTGCTCGGTCGAAAACTGCTTCGCCAATTCGATCGCCTCATCGATCACCACCTTGGGCGGCGTCGCGGTATTGGTCAGTTCCCACACCGCCAGGCGAATCAGATTCCGATCCACCGCCGGCTGCCGTCGCGGGGGCCACTGCGGCGCCAGCCGCTCAATCCACGGGTCGATCGTCTCACGCTGCTCCCAAGCCCCGCCCGCCATCTCGATCGCCTGCCGGCGCGTCTCATGATCCTCGGTCGCGTCAGCGGCGACCCGGTCGGCGGACTCGGGCGTGCGCTCCTGTTGCGTATCCCACAGAAACAGGATCTGCATCGCCAGTTCACGGATTTTGCGGCGGTTCAACATCGTCGAACCAAGTATAGGGAGGAACCGCCGGGTGGCAATCCGCGGAAAATCCGCATTGGCACGCCGGGACAGAGCGCAGCGAGGAACGAGCAAGCGCCGTCCCGGATCCGTGGTGCTCGAAAGTCCGCGCCAAAATTCGGGGCGTCGCTCAGGTCGCTACCGCTCCCGGCGCTCTGCCCCGGCGTGCTGAACAGCTTCCTCCACCCGCATCGGAAGCGCATCCCGAGGCCGCATGGTAATCGTCGCATGAAGCCGAACCGGTTCCTGATCCACCCGCACAAACCGCCACCGTTGCGCCAGCGTCGCGATCAGCAGGATCCCCTCCAGCCACGCAAACGACTCCCCAATACACTGCCGCGGCCCCCCGCCAAACGGAAAGTACGCATACCGAGGCCGCTCGGGCTGCTCGCCCAGCCACCGCTGCGGCTCGAACGCTTCAGGCCGATCCCACCATCGCACATCGCGATGAACAATGTGCTGCGCCATCAGGATCACGCCGCCCGCTGGAATCGTCCATTGCCCCACGCGATGCGCCGCCGTCGCCTGCCGCCCGACGATCCACGCCGGCGAATAAAGCCGCATCGACTCCGCCAGCACCGCCCGCGTATACGTCAGCCGCGGCACATCCGCCGCCGTCGGCGCGTGCCCGCTCAGCTCGCGCGCCAGCTCCTCGTGCAGCTTCGCCTCGGCCTCCGGGTTCTGCGACAACAGCAGCCACGTCCAGACCATCGCATTGGCCGTCGTCTCGTGTCCAGCCGAAAACAGCGTCATCGCCTCATACCGAAGCTGCTCGTCGGACATCCCCCGGCCATCTCCCTCCGGATCTCGCGCGCGGAGCAGGATCGACAGGAAATCCTTCCGCCCCTCATAACCCGCCGGCCCTTCCGCCCGCCGCTGTGCGATCATCCGGTCGATCGTCTGAAACACGCGATCTTTCGCCCGCAGAAACCGCATGTTGCTCTTAAGCGGCAGCAAATTGAGCAGTCGCGCCCACGGATATCGCGAGCGATCGAACATCGTCACCGTGACATCCATCGCCTCGCCCAGCTCGCGCACTTCGCTTTCGATCTCCGCATCAAACAACGTCTTGGCGACGATCTCGAGCGTAAGCTGCGTCATCGCCGCGCGCACGTCAAACACCTCCCCCGCGCGCCACCGCTCCCGCGCCCGCAGCGCGTAATCGACAAACACCCCCGCATAATCCATCACGCGCTGGGCATGAAACGCCGGCTGCATCAACCGCCGCTGCCGCCGATGAAAATCCCCCTCGCTCGTCAGCAGCCCCTCCCCCAGCGTCACCTTCGCCATCCGCAGCGCCGGGCCCTTAGTAAAGTTGTCGGCGCGCGTCACCAGCACATCGCGGATATGGTCGGGATGGCTAAGCAGATAGATGCGCCGCCGGCCCAGTCGAAAGTAGGCGAGATCGCCGTACGTCTTCTGAATGTCCGCGAAAAATCCAACGATGTCGCGGCTCATCCTGTAGACGAGCCGACCGGGCACAAAGCTACTCGGACCGGGCGGATGGCTGCGCGACGACTGGCGGGGAAGCGTCTGATTCACGCCGATATCTTACTCGATCCGCGCCACGGTCGCGTCGTCAACCGCGCGTGGCGCGCGACGCTCTACCGGCTTGCTCACTTCAGTGAGGCATGTTCAACCGCGTTCGACAACCCCCAGACTCTGTTGCCCCCGCGCAACCCATCACCGATCCTGCACGACCTGCGGCCGAGTGCTCTCCACGATCGCCAGCAGTTCCTTCTGTTCCTTGTTCGGAACCTGCAGCTTGTCGAGCGACGCCTTCAGATCACCGATCGCAGCATCAAACTCGGCGTTGCTGATATGCCGGTTCTCGTGAGCCTCCTTCATCTCGCGCCCGTCGTAATAGGCTGGCCCGCCGGTCGAGAGCGAGATGAATTGCACGATGTGCTTCTTCAACTGCGCCACGTTCTCCGGGCTGGCGTTCCACTGCATCAACTTCCCACGATGAACGGTGAACCCGCCCATCTTCACGCCCTTGCGCTCCCAGTTCACGCGGGGATCGGCCAGCGCGCGGGGGACGAAATCCTCCACGATGGCGACGATGGACTTCTCGCCGCCCAGCCGGTCATAAAGCGATTTCAATTCGTCCGCCTTCACGACCGTCTTCCCACCCGCCGTCACCTTCGCCGACGCCTTTTCACCGCCCCCCTCGCCGCTGCCGCGAAGCTGCTCGGTCTTGGCCATCCGCTGGTCGGCGCGCTGATCCGCCTCATGACTGCCGGAGGTGAAGAAGTCGTGGCTTTTCTCCTTGGCCGCCGGCCCGCACCCGCTCAGCACAAACACGCCAAGCAGGACAATTCTTGGTTTCGCGAACATGGGTTTCATGGTTGATCTCCTTCAGAAATCGGCGCATCCAGCGACGGCGGTTCGAACTGCAATCCCTCGGCGTCCAGTCCGGAATTCTGCAGCCGCGGCAAATACGCGCGAATGAATGCATTCCGCAGCACGTTGCCGATCGTCGCCAGGATGTCCGTGTTCGGCGCCGTCGCATCGCCGCGGAACGGAATGAGCGTGCCGAACTGATCGCGCGGCTGATTCTTCAGAACCGACGTCGTCACGCCCAAGATCGCCTGCCAGAAAAACTGCAGCACGTTGTCTTCCTTGATGTCCTGCTTCAGGCTGAACATCTTCAGATTGCGAAACAGCGGCTTCACGTACCCCGCCAGTTGCCCCTCCTTCGCGTCCACCTCCACCACCAGGTTGAACCAGCCGCGCTTGAAGTCGAACGCGCCATACGCCATCGCCATGTTGTTGATCTTCGTCACGTCCAGCCCCAGCAGCCGCGTCGTCATGTGAAACGTCGGCCGGTAGGAAAACGGATCGAGCCTCATCTTGTATTCCAGCTTCGCCTGATCCATCACCAGCGCGGTGGCGGTCACCGTCGTCAACAGCGGCGTGGTCTCATCCCGAATGTTTGTCAGATTATCAACCGTTGCGTCGAGATGGCTGAGGTAAACGTCCACCGGCTCGGCGGTCGCATACGTGCGAAAGTGAACCGAACCGTCGTGCACCTCTGCGCGATTAATCTTAAATGGGGAAAGGTCGCGAAGGATCTTAAACCACGGCCCACCCGCGCCCGTCTGGCTTTCGGCTTCGCTGGGCGCATCGACGAAGTTCAGCTCCGGCTGCTCCATCAGCACGCGCCCGACCAGCCGCCCGTGCATGAGCGCATCCCATTGCAGCGCAAATTCCACGCGCGGCGCAGCGAACAGCGGCACCGGAACGTTCCCCGTCATTTTGACCAGCCGAACATCGCGAATCGAATACGCCCCACGCCACAAATGTAATTCGACATCCCCAATCTTCCCCTGATAAATCGGACTCTGATCCAGCGTCCGATTGACGTACCAGCGCACCGCCCATGGCATCATTGGCCGGGTGATCAGGAGCAGCCCGAACAGCACCAGAAAGGTTTTCCCCAGCCTGCGCAGCCACCGCCGACGCCGCTTGGGCGGTTTTGGCGGTTTGTCTGGCTCTGCCGCGGGATTGGGAGATGCCTCAGCCACACCGGACTGAAGCAAACGGCGCACCGCCGATGGCTCATCAAGGCATCATTTCCCCTTCTTCCGCTTGGCGATAGACTCCATCACCCCGATCATTTCCACCGCCGCCTCCGCCGCGCGTTCACCGGCATGGCCGTGCTTGCCGCCGATCCGATCGACCGCCTGCTCATGCGTGTTGGTCGTCAGCACGCCGAAGATCACCGGCAGATGTTCCCAGATCGCCACGTCCTGCAGCCCGCGCGCACACTCGCCGGCCACATATTCGAAATGCGGCGTATCCCCGCGCACCACCGCGCCCAGGCAAACCACCGCCGCAAACCGCCCGCTCTTCGCAAACGCCTTCGCCGTCACCGGCAATTCAAACGCCCCCGGCACGCGCACGATCTCCACGTGATCTTCGCTCACCCCCAGCTCAGCCAGCCGCCGCAAGCACCCCGCCAGTAATTCGTCCACCAGATTTGCGTTGAACCGCGCCGCCGCGATCGCAATGCGCGTCTTCTTACCAATGTGCGTGGTCACAACTTTGGGAACCTGGGTGCTCATAAACGGGAAAGCTAGTCGAAACCCAGACTGCTTTCACGCGCCGCGCATCTAGACTCGTTTCCCGTTTTGCGCCCCCGATGTTACCCTGCCCCGCGTGCCCCCTCCCGTGCTTACAACCATCTCGCAGCGCCTGCTCCCGGTGCTCCAGCTCACCCGCATGGCCCTGGTCTTCACCGCCATCGCTGACTCCACCTGCGGCCTCCTACTCCGCGCCGCCCGCCAGCGCGCCTTCAACCACAACCGCCTGATCGAAAACCTCGACATCTACCAGCTCGCCGCCGTCGCCGTCATCTCCGTCGGCCTCTACGGCTACGGTATGAGCCTCAACGACATCATCGATCGCCGCCGCGACAGTCAGATCGCCTCGCACCGCCCCCTCCCCTCCGGCCGCATCGGCGTCGTCACCGCCCACGTCATCTGCGCGCTCCTCGCAATCGGCGCCCTGCTCGGCGGCGGATACTTCGTCTACAGCGGCGCCGCCAACGGCTGGGCCACCCTCGTCCTCGTCATCGCCACCGGCCTCCTCATCACCTTCTACGACAGCGCCGGCAAGTACTTGGTCGCCCCCGGCCTCATCAGCCTCGGCCTCATCCGTTTCTTCCACGCCATCATCCCCGCCCCCGAAATGCCGCTCCTCTGGCATCCCCTGCTATTGCTGAACCACGTGACGATCCTCTCGACCGTCGCCTATCTATGGGAGCAAAAGCGCCCCGCCCTCACCCCCCTGCACTGGTGGACCGTCCTCGGCATGCTCGGCTTCATCGACGCCGTCTCCATCGGCCTCACCGCGTGGCGGCGGCCGTTCGCCTTCTGGATTCAACCCGGCCTGCTCCTGCCCGCCGCCGCCGTGCTGCTTTTCATCATCGTCGCGTTCATCATTCGCCGCCGCATGGGCCAGCGCCGCGAGGCCGGCCAAACGCTCATGCTCTACGGCCTGCTCTGGCTGATCGTTTACGACGCCGCCTTTGTCGCCGGTTACGTCAACTGGATCGCCGCAATCCTGCTCCTGCTCCTGATGCCGGTCGCCTACCTGTCGGTGCAGCTCATGCGCTGGTGGAGCACCCTGGTAGTCGCCTCGCGCCGCCCTGATTACAAACGAGCGGGCGCCTGATCCCCGGTCAACCCTTCGATCACCTTCATCAAGCTCGGAAGGTGCACCGGCTTCTGAAACGTCTCGAGCTCCATATTCAATTCCTTGAGCCGCGGATAAAACGGCGCAAGCGAATCGCTGATCGCCACGATCTTCCCCGGCCGGTTCTTCGCCGGCAGCACCGCCAGGTGCCGCAGCAGTTCCACCCCATCCACCGGCTCGAGATTCAAGTCCACCACCAGCAGGTCATAGGCCGACGGCGCGTCGTACAGCAGCAGCGCCGCCGCCTGCGCCGCTCCGATCGCCGTGGTCGCTTCGAACCCCTTCAATCGCAGCACGCGCGCCAGCAGTTCGCGGCTGGAGAGGTCGTTCTCCACAACCAGCGCCCGCCGGATCGGTCGCGTCGATTTGTCGGTCGCTGCTTCTGCCACATCCCCCATCTTCACTGGCCAATCATTATAATCAAACGCATGTCGCAACACCTTGCCATCCTCGGCGCTGGCCCCATCGGCATCGAAGCCGCCCTATATGCCCGCTCGCTAGGCCTCTCGGTCACGCTCTATGACCGCGGCCCCGCCGCCGCAAATCTCCTCGACTGGGGCCACGTCCACCTCTTCACCCCCTGGCGGATGAACGTCACCCCGCTCGGCGTAGAAACGCTCCGCCGCCACGACCGCTGGCCAGAATTCCCCGTCGACGTCTGCCCTTCCGGCGAAGAACTCCGCCAGCATTACCTCGTGCCCCTGACCGAGTCCGAGCCGCTGCGCCATTCCCTGCGCCTCAACACAACCATCCTCCGCATCGGCCGCGAAAGCCACCTTAAATCCGACGCCATCGGCAAGCCCGAACGCGCCAAGGGCGGCTTCCGCCTCCTCATCGAAAACTCCGAAGGCATCCAACAAATCGACCACGCCGACATCGTCCTCGACTGCACCGGCACCTACGGCCACCACCGCTGGGCCGGCCGCGGCGGCATCCCCGCGCCGGGCGAACTGACAATCGAAGATCAAATCTTCTACACCCTCCCCGACCCGCTCACCCGCGACCGCACAAGCTTCGAAGACAAACACACCCTCCTCCTGGGCTGCGGTTACTCCGCCGCCACGTTCCTGAAAGACATCGAGCTCCTAAACCGCTCCCACCCCGTCACCAAAGTCACCTGGGCCATCCGCCGCCCTGGCCAGGCCCTGCAAACAATCGCCGCGGACCCTCTCCCCGCCCGCCGTCACCTCGTCGAAGCCTCCCTGCGCATGGCCGACAACCCGCCCGCGTGGCTCCGCTTCATGAGCAGCGTTGCTTTGGAATCCGTCGAATACGCTCACGGCACCTTCACCGCGAAGTTGACCGATCTCGAGACCAGCCAGCGCGATTCACACTCCATCATCCGCTCCGACAACATCGTCGCCCTCGTCGGCTACTCCCCCGATACCTCCCTTTACGACCAACTCCAGGTCCACTCCTGCTACGCAACCGGCGGCCCCATGAAACTCGCCGCCGCCCTCCTCGGCGAATCCAGCGCCGACTGCCTCACGGCCGGCGCCAACCTCTCCGCCGATACCCTCAAAAACCCCGAGCCCAATTTCTATATCCTGGGCGCAAAATCCTACGGCACCAACTCCAACTTCCTCATCCAGGTCGGTCACAACCAGATCCGCGACGCCTTCAAACTGATACGTCCCCAAGTGCCGATCCTTGCCTGAACTCCTGCGCCGCCGCGCCAGTCCTTTCATCCCACCCGAATTGCCACCCGCCCGGCCATAAGCCCTGTTCAGGGCTCCCACTTCCTCCTTGTATTACCACCCGGGCGAGAGATGATGATCCGCGTCCAAGGGCTTCCCTCAAAAAGTAGTGAAGCAAACTCTAAAACCGCGTGGCGGTTGCGGGGTCGCGCCGCGCTGTCGAATACCCAGCCAGAAGGTCATCTCAATGCCGCTCTCTCTTTGCGTCACTTTTCAAACCGGACGATCCCATTTCCTCCTCTGCCTGGCTGTCGTCCTAAGCCTCTTCGCCTCTCCCGCTCGCGCCGGGACTACCTGGGACGGTGGCGGCGGCGCGAATCTCAACTGGTCCTCCGCCCTCAACTGGAGCCCTGATGGCGCACCCGCCAACGATGGCTCCGCCCCCATCGTCTTCGCCGGGAACGTCAGCCTGAACCCCAATGCCGACGCCGCGTGGGACATCGCCTCTCTCACCTTCTCCAACACGGCCGGCGCCTTCACCCTCGGCGGCAGCCAACTGACCATCCGCAGTTCCGGGATCACCAACAACAGCGCCAACCTCGAGACGATCAACAACGCGCTCGCCCTCAACGGTTCCCAGACCTGGACCGCGGCAAACGGCAACCTCGCCGTCGCCGGCCCAATTAACCTCGGCATCTACGCCTTGACGCTCGATGGTGCCGCCAACACCACGCTCTCCGGCGCAATCACGGGAACCAGCAACGCCGGTCTCAATAAAAACGGCAGCGGCACGCTCACCCTTTCGGGCGCTACGGCAAACATCTTCACCGGCGCGACCAACGTCTACCAGGGCGTTCTCCAGCTCGGCAAGACCGGCGGAGCCGCCGCCTTCGGCAATTCGCTCAACAACTACGCCACCGTCCGCCTTCTCGCAGCCAACCAGTTCGCCGGTCGCTCCGGCGCCATCAATGGCTTGTTCGACCTCAACGGCTTCAACGACACGATCGGCTTCACGTCGATGACCGGCGGCACCGTCACCACCGGGGCCGGCACGCTTTCGATCGCGAGCAACGTCCAGACCAATGCCAGCAACATCGCTTCCACCATCAGCGGCAACGCGACCTTTTCGCTCGGCATCCCGACCTTCAACGTCGCCACCGGCACCACGTTCAACACGGTCGATCTCGACATCCCCGCCACCCTGACCGGCAACGGTTTCAGCAAGTCCGGAAGCGGCACCCTCCGCCTCGCCGGCGCCAATACCTTTTCCGTCGGCCCCAACCTGGCCGCCGGCACCCTCTTGATCGCCAACAACGCTGCCGCGGGTGTCAATCCGATCACCTTCGCCGGCGGCTCCCTGGCGTCCGACGGCGCTCACACCCTCGCCAACGGGCTCGTCGCCAACACCGGCGTCGCGATAGTTGACGGCAGCGGCGACCTCACGCTCACCGGCGTCATCAGCGGCACCAAGGGCCTCACCAAGAATGGCCCCGGCACGCTCGCCCTCACCGGCGCAGCGGTTAACACCTACGCCGGCCTCACCACCGTCAATCAGGGCACGATCACGCTCGCCAAGACAGCCGGAACGGCCGCCATCCCCGCCGCCCTCACCATCGGCGATTACGTGGGTGGTCCGGCATCCGACGTCGTCCGCCTTCTGGCCGCCAACCAGATCGCCGACAACGCAACCGTTACGCTCACCAGCTCCGGCCTCCTCGACCTCAACGGCTTTTCCGAATCCGTCGGATTCATCAATCTCTTCGGCGGCGCAATCAAAACCGGTGCCGGCACGCTCACCCTCGGCAGCAACTTACAGTCCGGCGGCAACGTCACCTCGACGATCAGCGGCACGGTCAGCCTCCTCGGCGGCGCCGGCTTCAATGTTCTGCCCAGCTTCTCCCCCTCGGGCATCAGCCTCGACGTGCCCGCAGTCCTCGGCAACGGCTACGTCCTGATCTACGGCGGCGGAACCGCCCGATTCTCCGCGGCAAACACCTTCGCCGGTGGCGCACTGATCAACTCCGGCACGCTCCTCCTCGCAAACGACGCCGCCGCCGGCTCCGGCGTCATCACCCTCAACGGCGGCGCGATCGGCGCTGACCTGGGCCCCCGTACCATCGCCAACCCCGTCTCGCTCTTCACCAACTCCTTTATCAACGGCCCCGGCGATCTCACGCTCACCGGCCCAATCACCGGCAACTACACCCTCACCAAACTCGGCACCGGCTCACTCACGCTCCCCAACGCCACCCCCTTCTCCGCCCTCACGCTCAGCGCCGGCACCCTGGTCCTCGGCAACAGCGCCGCCGCCGGCACGGGCAATCTCTCCCTCGCCGGCGGCACCCTCCGCGTCACCTCCACCGCCATCGCCATCACCAACCCCGTCACCCTCGACGGCGACGTCACCCTCGCCGCCAGCCCCGACATCAACTTCAACACCACCACCCAGCTCACCGGCGACCGCACGCTCAACGTCTCCTTCGGCACCGCCACCTTTAACGGCTCCATCTACTCCGTGGCCGGCAACAGCCTCACCAAGACCGGCTTCGGAACCCTCGCCCTCACCGGGGGAAACACCCTGGGCGGCCTGATCGTCAACGACGGCACGCTTGCCATGAGCGGCGGCTACCTGACCGGCACGCTCACCAACCGCGCATACTTCACCTTCACCGGCGGCACGCTTAACTCCCCCTTCGACAACCAGGGCGCCGCCAGCATCCAGGCCGACTTTACCGCCGGCGCAGGCGTCACCAACTCCGGCAGCATCTCCGTCTCCACCGGTCGAAACTTCTCCGCCCTCGGCACGGGCCTCGATAATTTCGGCAGCTTCACCCTCGCCGGTGGCCAACTCGGCGGCGCTTCCATCACCAACGACTTCGGCGGCGCACTCACCGGCGCTGGCAGCATCACCGCCCCCTTCACTAACTACGGCACCCTCACCCCAGCCGGCCTTCTCACCGCCGCCACCACCACCAACTTCGGCCTCATCACCCTCGGCGCTAATCAGAGCTTCCGACCCACGACCCTGAACAACAGCGGCACCGTCACCCTCACCGGCGGCAGCCTGTCGGGCACTGGCCTTCTCAACAACCTCGCCGCCGGTCTCATCCAGGGCGGCGGTGGCGTCACCCTTAGCCTTCCCGCCAACAACGGCGTCCTCTTCGCCAACAGCCCCACCCTTCCGCTGACGATCACCAACCTCACCGGCAATGCCTCCGCCGGCACGCTAAAGGTCGCCGACGGCTCAACCCTCAACGCGCTCGTCCCATTCACCAGCGCCGGACAGATTCAGCTCGCAGGCCCCAACGCCACCCTCGCCGGTCAGCAGGTCACCAACACCGGAACCGTCAGCGGCAGCGGACAACTCAGCCTCACCGTCCTGAATTCCGGCGTCATCAGCGCCCAAGGCGGCAAGCTCGCCCTCACCGCCGCCGGCAACTCCAACACCCCCACCGGTCAGCTTCAGGTCGGCCCCGGCGCTACGCTCCTCTACGCCCAGGGCCTCGCCGTCAACGCTGGTTCGATCTCCATCGCCGGCGGCACGTTCAGCAACAACAACCAATCCCTCGCCAACGCCGGAACCATCTCCTTCACCACCGGCGCAGGATCCGTTGCCGCGCCCATCAACAACACCGCCTCCGGCAAGCTGATCGTCACCGGCGGCGCAACCGCCACCTTCTACAATCCGATCGGCAACGTCGCCGGCAGCGAGATCCGCGTTAGCGCCAACGCCACCGCGCTCTTCCTCGGCAGCGTCAACGGCCCCGCAACCTTCAGCGGATCAGGCACCAAGTACTTCGAAGGCGGCGTCTCCAGCGCCGGCGCAATCGCCGCCGGCGGAATCACGATCGTCGAGCAAACCGCCAGCGTCACCGCCGACTACGTCATCGAAAACGCCCTCACCATCAGCGGCCAGGTCAACCTCCGCCCGAGCGCCTCCACCAGCAAAGTCAGCGCCCTCTCCATCACCTCCACCGGCCGCCTCGACATCGCCAACAACTCCCTCATCGTCGATTATCCCGGCGCCTCCCCCGTCGCTTCGATCCGCACCGCCATCCAGCGCGGCCAGATCACGTCTGCCCTCTTGAACAGTTCCACAGCCATCGGCTACGCCGAAGCCTTCGAACTCTTCGGCGCATCAGGCGGCCCCTTCGGAGATCAATCCGCCGACGGCACCTCGGTCCTCGTTCGCTACACTCTCGCCGGCGACGCCAACCTCGACGGCGCAGTCGATTTCCTCGACCTCGCCAAACTCGCCCAAAGCTACAATTCCGATGTCTCCGCCCAGACCCAGAGCTGGTGGAATCGCGGCGACTTCAACGGCGACGGCACCGTCGATTTCCTCGACCTCGCCAGGCTCGCCCAGAACTACAACACCACCCTCCCCAGCGCCCCCATCCCCAGCGCCTCCGCCAGTTTCCAAGCCGACCTAGCCACCGCCTTCGCCAGCGTCCCCGAACCTTCCACCACACTCCTCGCCGTCGTTGCTTGCTGCAGCATGATGCTTCGCCGCCAACGCCGCGCCACAAAGCGTTAACGGCCAAAGACGTTCGTATAGAACTTAAACGCGTTCGCCCCCATCGCCTGATAAATGTCCCCCGCGTTGTGATTCACACCGGGCACGATTGCCATCTCATGCGCAATCCCCCATTGAGTCAGCCGCTTGTCAAACATCTGGTTGTACGCCAGATGTCCGAGCTGATCCTTTTCCCCGCAGATCAACCGGATTCGGACATCGCGCAAGGAGGCCGGCTCCCGCCGCGCTCGCGTCACCGGATCTTCCGCGTAATAAGCCGAAGCATCCCCGCCAAAGATCTGCCCGAGTTGCCAGAACCGGTCATGCCGATGAAACGGCGCGCTAACCGCCGTCACCGCCGCAAACAACTCCGGATACTTAAACGCCAGGTGCAGCGCGCCCCACCCGCCCATCGAAAACCCTTCAACCGCCCGACCGCGCCGATCCGCAATCGTGCGGTAAGTCGAATCAACGTGCGGAATCAGATCCCTGATAAACACGCTCTCGACCGGCTGCGATACATTCGCCGAATCGACAGACCATCCATCCTTCAACCCATTCGGCAGCACGACGATCATCGCCGGCGCATCCCCACGCCGAATTGCAGCATCAATCCCCTCAACAAACGGCAACCCATCCTGCGGCTCGGAGTCATAACCATGCAGCCAGTAGACCACCGGATAACGCCGCTGCGCATTCCCCGGTTCGTCATAGCCCGGCGGCAGATAGAGCAGATAATCCGTCTCCGCCCCATTGATCGATGAAGCGCGAAACGTGTGATACCGCGTCGGCAACGGAGCAGTCTTCGCCGGATCCACCCAAGGCCGCGAACGCAGCTTCGACGGATCATAAACAACCGCCGCACGAACAAGCGGCCCCGCAAAATCCCCCGCATCCTCCGCCGGCGAAAGCCACGGGTTGACGGGCGGAGGCCGATGACGAAACCGAACCCCCAACACCACCCCGCCGACAACCACCCCCAGCATGACAACGATCAAACGCCTACGGTTCGTCATGGCCTCGGCCTTTGCCGCTTGCGGCTTCGCACCGTGGCTCGCACGCAGGCGCGTCAATGCGTCAGTTCAGCCTCTCGCATCACTTCTTCGTAACCGGCAACTTCGCCACCGCCGCATCAATCTCCGGCTTACCCTCATCAGCCGTCATCTCGCTTCGGCTATACGTCCGTACCCCCTCCATCCCCTCGCACGTCGCCTGAACCGACAGTTGCCCATCCCTGTCCTCGCCCTTGCTGATCAACGTCAGCTTGCTCCCAAACCGGCTATAAATCATGTTGCTCCTGTTACTCCGATCCATCCTACCCTCCATTCCCGCGTCTTGCCCACGTGAAGGCCTGCGGATTATGCCGATTGCAACCCCTTTCCCGCCCCTCAGCACTGAAAAATCGCAAACTATCCCCCGCTTTCCCGCCAGCCCCTTTTGCCGCCGGCCGAATTAGATCGTAAGAGCGGCGCCAGTGGGGTGGCCGCCGGGAATGGGAGAGACAGAAACCGAGCGCCGCGCGTGAAAAAACCTGCGATTCCCCGAATTTAGGGTTTGCTTTAACGCGTCACTCAGATAAAAGCTTGCGTCGGGCGGCTTTCCGCCGCCCGTGGCGACCGTCAATCGCCCCCATTTGTACGCTGGTTCACGCGGGTTCCCGAGTCTCTCCCGCATTCCCTGTTTGTTGTTGTTGAAGGTCCTTCCGCGCACGCCCTTGCGCTGCGCGCGGCACGCCTTCACCACACCGGAGAGCTCGGATGACCCGTTTCGCACAACTCTGCCTCGCCCTTTTGTTGCTCGTCTCCCCCTTCGCCCCCCTTGCCCAGGCCGGCAAGGTCGAGACCAACGTCACCCTCTCTTCTTACTGGGTCAGCAACGACAAGTACTTCCATTCCAACGCCCTGGTCAACCTCGAAGGCATCACCGGCACCGCCTACCCCGACACGAAATTCAAGGGCACCTTCCGCGCCGACTTTATCGGCCCCATGACCGTCACCGTCGATTGGAAAAATGTCACCCACCGCCAGCTCATGAGCGTCCGCGGCATGTCCTGGGGCCAGGTCAACCTCGGCACCGGCAACGGCGGCCCCAACAAATCCTGGGCCTCAAAATGGGACGCCAAGACCGCCAAGTGGATCCCCCTCACCGGCATCTGGTACCTCTACGTCGATCGCGACATCCGCCCCGGCAGCTACCCCAAAATCCAGCTCATGCCCCAGACCCGCCCCGCCAACTGGTACCGCGGCTACAAACGCTCCTACTACCAGGTCCCCTTCCCCCAGATGGCGCTTGATCTCACCAAGCCCAAGATCGTCGCCAACAACGGCGACTTCCTCCCCATGGGCGCCTACTTCAAGATCACCAAGCTAGGCGTCAACGTCCACAACGTCCCCGGCATGCTCACCTTCCTCACCGCCAACCGCTTCGAAGTCCTCGACATGGGCGTAAGCGGCCGCGGCTTCGACGTCCACCAGGGCCTGCAATACTTCGAAGCCGAAGACATGGACAAATACTCCCTATGGATGCCCGGCTCCACCCAGCGCGACACCCGCGGCGCAACAATCGAGGTCCTGGGCGTCTTCAAATCCGACGGCACCTTCATGGGCTGGGACTCGACGGGAAAACCCAACGGCAACACCACCCCGCCGAAGTAACCCCCCGAAAAAATCAAATCGTCCCAAAGCCCACGGAACTCGTTCCGTGGGTTTTTCCATTGGTCCACAACAATCGCAATACCATAGAAGCACCCGTTCCCATTCCGTTTGCGAACAATTCCCCGCCGTGGATGATTACGCCATGAGCACCAGCCCCCTCGCCTTCGATGCATTGGTCGTTCAGAACGTACTCGGCCAGTCGTTCCTGGATGTCGGCTGTGGATACGGAAAGTGGGGCTATCTGCTTAAGAAATACCGTCAGGTTTCTGCCGAAGCTCCGCCGCCCACGCTCACCGGCGTCGACCTCTTCGAGCCCCATATCCGATCCCTGGAAAAGCACGCGATCTACGATTCTTTGCACGTCGCATCCGCGCTGAAGTTGCCCTTCGAGGACAAGACCTTCGATTCAGCCATAGCTTGCGAAATCCTCGAACACCTCCCCCGGATCGACGGCCCAGGGCTCATCTCCGAGCTGCGGCGGGTGTCGCGCCAATCGTTCGTCGTCACGACTCCCAACTTCGCATGTCTCCGCGGCGGCGGCCAGACGATCGACGGCTTCAACCAGCACGAGGCCCACCTGCACAACTTCCTCTACCGCGAATTCCGCACGCTCGGCTTTACTCAGATCGTGGGCATCGGCTTCAAGACGCCGTCATTCAAGCTTAGCCGCGCGATCGGATCACTCGGCCACTACTTCCCACGATTCAGTCGCTACCTGATCGGCTTCTGGTTCGCCGACGGAAAGAAGCGGGTCTTGGAAACAGAATGAAATCGCGCGTTCGAGCACATTGACCGTTAATCAAGGCCAGATGCCTCTTTCGGCTGGAATTCACGATAAAACCATCCCATTCTCCCGCCAAAATAGTCCGGCCTTGCCGGAGAACCCATGCCCCCGCTGTCGGTGCTTCTCTTTTCCAATGTTTTTCATCGACAGCACCTAACGGCGCCGGTAAACTGCCCTCTCAAATTGCGTTCTTCAGGGCTCGGGACTTGGGAGAGAGAGAAAATGCGCCGCATCATCTTGGCCGTTATCCGGCCGCTGTTCCTCACCGTCATCCTTCTGGCTGTCGCGGCCCCCACGGCAATGGCAGCCCCGATCACCCTCCAGAACGCGACCGCATCGTTTTCACAAGTACCCGACTTTCCCGTTACCGCCTCAATTGATGGCAACCTCGGCGGCGCGGGTAATATCAACGGCTGGGCCACCTTCAGCATCGCAGCCACCGCCGTCTACGAAACGCAGACCAACGTCGGCGGTACGGCGGGCGCAACGTTTACCTTCACGCTGATCCAGAACTACGGCAGCGCGAACACGCTCGGCAAGTTCCGCCTCTCCGTCACCGCCGACAACCGCTCCACGTTTGCCGACGGACTGAATTCGGGTGGCGCCGTAGCCGCAAACTGGACCGTGCTGACACCCCTCACCGCCACCGCTACCAACGGTACGATCCTGACGGCCCAGCCGGATCAATCCATTCTCGCCAGCGGCGTCAATCCAGCCGCCTCCGTCTATACCGTCACCGCCGCGACCACGCTCACCAACATCACCGGAGTTCGCCTCGAAGCGCTCCAGGACCCCACCCTTCCCGTCAACGGCCCAGGCCGCTCTTCAAACGGCAACTTCGTCCTGCAAGAGTTGCAGGTCGACGCCGTCGCCGTCCCCGAACCCGCCACGCTGGGCGTATTCACCCTGGCGACCGCCCTGCTATGCCGCCGGCGGCGATCGTCATTTAACTGAGTGCGAGACAACCTAAGCCGCGCCACCACGCCGGGTTCGGAGCTTTATGCGACGACCCGGATTCGCGGTCGCTAAACCAAATCAACCGGCGAGCAATCGCCGGTTGTTCATTTGGTGCTTGAGCTCACCGGCGTGGTCACCTCCGGCGACCCCACGTCTCCCTCCGCCTTTCCACGCCGCCTCAACAAATACCGCAGAAACCCCACCACCCCCGCATACCGCTGCGACGGATCGATGTAATGCTCGATCACGTAAAACGCAAAGTAGTAGGCTCGAGCAAACGACCAAATTGCCAACCCCAATAGCCCCGCCACTTTCAACGAAGGGTGGTCAATCAAAATTGCCGCAGACGCAAGCACGCCCGTAGCGACAAACAATCCCCCCTTAAGATAAAGCACCCGCCGAGAAGTAATGTCAGGCATCCTTAAAGCGTAACCGATAAATACGGTCCCCCCAGCGCGCTCGACAACCCCGCGCACCACGTTTAGCGGCGCGCCCGAAGGGCCGCGAGAAGTCCACAAAAACAATCCACGCGACCCCCATATTTTTCTGGGAGTTACCTAACAGATACCGTACAACACCCTCCATGCTAGACCTCAAAGACGTCTTCATGGCCGCCTGGTCCCGCACCAAACCCCTCCTCGACGCCGACCCCGGCGAGCGCAACCGCCGCCTCGCCCGCCGCGCCACCGCCCGCCTCCAACGCCCCCTGCGCGAATGGTGCATCGCCCTCCGCGCCAACGATCTCCGCATAACCCCGTTCCACGTTGCCATCGTCCCCGAGCACGCCCCCGCTCGCCTTGAGCCGCATCGCGTCCACCTCACCGCCGCCCTCTGCCGCGACCTCTGCCACCCCATCGATTCAGGCGTCCCGTGCACCACCCTCAAAGAGTTCGCCCAATCCCTCGGCGTCCAGCCCGCCGTCGTCCTCGCGCAGGCAAAACGCGGCCAACTCGATCTCACCCGCTTCAAAGGCTACCAACACAAAAACGACCGCTGGGGCGGCATCCCCTTCGTCTCCACCGCCCGCAAACCGCGCGATCCCAACTTCCTCAACCGCCACCAGGGCCCCGACCCCGTCTGGGGCACCTGGTGGCACGGCCTCGCCCGCGCGGTCCCAGCTACCTTTGAGCAGGTCGTCGATCGCATCCCCGAATGGCACACCGACGTCACCGCCTCCAAACTCCAAACCGCCTACCCCAGCGACCAGAACGATTCCATCATCTTCGACGAATCCCCCGCCGCCCCGCGCCCGCCCGCCCCCGATCCCGGCGTCCCGCGCCGCTTCTGGGGCTGGCGCTGGCGCTGCCCCGGCTGCCGCGAAACCTGCCGCCTCCTCTTCCTCCCCACCCCCATCCCTCTCCCCGGCTGCATCAAGGACTACCTCAAGCGACACCTCTCGCAGGACGACCGCGACGCCACCCAACCCCTCCCCACCTTCGCCTGCGCCAAATGCCACAAAGTCCGCGGCGGCATCTCTTGGGCCGCCAAAGACGCTTGGAACCACGTCATCACCCAGATCTCCGCCGGCCTCCTGTACGGCCACGAAGTGGAAGTCCCCAAGTGGCTCCCCCGCCAGCGCAAGTTCACAGCCCCCCGCCGCCCCCAGAACCGCCCCTCTCCCAAGCGCGAGCAAGTAGAACAACTCCTCCTGAGAGACCTGACCTACCCCCAGATCGCCCGCGAGTTGGGAATCTCCGAAAAAACCGTGTGCTATCACACGATGGCCGCCCGCAAAGCTCACAAGGTCCAAACCCGCCAGCAACTCATTCAGAAACTAAAAGCGCTCCGCACCGCCTCGCAACCCAGATCCGCGTGACCCACCAGAACCCCGCATGTACATGCGGGGCTCCGCGTTGCAAAATACCCACAAATGCCCGTCTACTTCCTAACGGTGCACGCCTACCGCTCCTGGCGCGAGGACCATCCGAAGGGATACATCCAGCGCGATGAGGGTCTGAAAGAACCCGCCCCCCGCCTCGCGGCTTGGCGCGCCAATCACGCCCATTTCCCCGAAGCCCGCTTCGATCCCACCATGCAGGAGCTGCTTCACAAGGTGATCCAGGAATGCGCCATTGAAAAGCAGATCAAGCTGCACGCCTGCTCCACCACCCCCACCCACGTCCACCCCCTGATTTCCTTCCAAAGCCCCGCATGCACATGCGGGGCTTCCGCCGCCCATTGCCACAAGAACTGTCCCGCCAAAACACGCGCCGACGACGTAACAACCCGCATGAAACGAAAGATGGGTCAGCAACTCGCGAAACTAAAACAAACCAGCGGGCGCCCCTACTTCTCCCGAGGCTGGGACACACGCCCGGTCAAAAACAAAAAGCACTTTGATTATCTGGTCACCGAGTACCTGCCCAAACACGAACCCGAACAGGCAGGCATCTTCCGACTCTACCCCTAGAAAGCCCCGCATGTACATGCGGGGCTCTAGTGTATCCAACGCATGACGACCTCAAAGAACGCCAAATCCCGGCGGGCGCGGAGGAAGATCTGCTCGGAGATGTGGGTGGTGGCGGCGGTTCGATCGGGACGGTCGTGCAGGACGATCAAGATCGCGTCGCCGACGGTAATGGGCCGGAGTGGCATGGATCATGCGACGGCGACGATTCCGCTCGCTGAAAGCGACCCCTATGTGAAGCGCGGGGTACGTACTTAGGCGACCTCCGCGCGGGTATGCATCATATTTTTCGTGATCATCAAGGCCATGGCAAACGAATCTTTCGTAAACTCGCCTCTCACCAAGTTAGCATCTAATGTGTACGGCAGATTGGCTTTTCGGAAGTACTCGATGACGTGTTCATCAGCTACCTTCTGATTGCACTCCTCGCAAAGGCAAACAAGATTTCGAGTGGTTGTTTCTCCTCCGCGTCCAAAGGGTCGGACGTGATGCATCGTTAGCTTAATTCCATCCTTTGATAATCCTCGACCACATTCCAAGCATTGGGCATTGTCTCTGTTGGATACGATGCGTTTCTTCGTAGAGCTAATTGAATGCGAGAGCGCACCAGGACTGGCTAGTGCCACATCGGTAAACACGCCGACACCATCTGAAATGCATTTCCGTCCCTGTAACCATTGAGGCATTCGCTCTCGAACGAGCGCCTTCGTTACGATACCCCATCCGCGATACATCAGCCACGACGTGTAGTCTTCCTCTGAAACGATGTTTGCGGTGCAATGACCCAATGCGATGAGTAGGCTCTGAAAGGTGTCCACGTAGACACGTCGCGGCCTTCGCACCTCTCGACCATGCTCACCATAACTAACCCAATTACTTAACGTGGAGAAATAAGCGAACCCGCCACACACCAGGTGCAGGTTGAACGCATAGCCCTCGCGGTCTTTAGTTTCCGGCATCGACTCTCCTCCGCAACGTTGTCTTGATGTGTACGTTCGGCGCTATGGCGATCTGACCTATTTTTACAACGAACTAAACAAGTATGTCCGCAAGCCTCGCGACTTCCTACGACCCGTGCGCTCGGTGGCCGAACAGGGCGCGACATCGAAGGCAACGTCTCGCCCTCGCCATACATCACTTAAGGAACCACGTCACCCCGCCCTTCTTCTTGTGGTTCAGGATATACGGCACTGTCCAAATCTGATGCCCTCGATCGGCGATGGGGATGCACTCGAATCGCGTCGCCCATAGCCCCCCTACGGGCGCGAGGTTTTCCTGTTTCAGGTAATGCGAGGACTCCTTCTTGGCGATGCCGACCCATTTGCGCGGATTGTGGTCGCGAAAGCGCCCCAGGAGGTGGAAATGGACGCGGTCGATCGAAAGACAGATCAACTCGACCTTTCGTTTTTGCAGGGATTTTACGAACTCTTCGACGGCCCTGGCGCGCTGGCGCGGCGTGAGGTAGACCGGATCGCGCGTCATCAGGTCTTTGGATTTGTGGTGGCGCTGGTCGTAGTTCTCTTTCGGTGGGTTGCGGTAATCGCCCTCGACATGCTCGCGATGATCGCGGGTTCGAAATCCGCGCGGGTCGCCTGGCAACCAAGTGCCGTAGGTATTCCCCATGCAGTGGTACCAGTCGTTCCACGGTTGTTCCGCGACGTCCATCCCTGGATTCTGTCTCTCCTCAAAAGCCCATGCAACTTGTTGCATGGGTTTTCAACTGTTCCTACCAGACCAACAGAAAACCCACGGTGCAAGCACCGTGGGCTTTTATGGATTTCAATCAGAGACTGGGGATTAGTACATCCCCCCCCCACCCGCCCCGGCACCCGCCGGTTCGGCTTCGCCCTTGATATCACAGACCATCGCGTCCGTGGTCAAAAGCAAACTCGCGATCGACGCCGCGTTCTGTAGCGCGGTGCGCTCGACCTTCGTCGGCACGATCACGCCCATCTTGAGCATGTCGCCGTACTCGTGAGTCAGGGCGTTGTAGCCGAAGTTGACGTCGTTCGACTCCTTGACCTTCTGCGCCACCACGCCGCCGTCGCCGCCGGCGTTTTCTACGATCTGCTTGATCGGGGCCTCGACCGCCCGGCGGACGATGTCCACGCCGATCTGCTGATCTTCGTTGATCGCCTTCTTGCGCACGTTGTCCAGCACCTTGCAGGCGCGGATCACGGCGACGCCGCCGCCCGGCAAAATGCCTTCTTCAACCGCGGCGCGGCAGGCATGCAGCGCGTCTTCGACGCGGGCCTTCTTTTCCTTCATCGCCACTTCGGTGGCCGCCCCGACCTGGATCTGGGCGACGCCGCCGGCCAGCTTCGCCAGGCGCTCCTGAAGCTTCTCCTGGTCGTACTCGCTGGTGTTGGCTTCGATCTCGTGCTTGAGCTGCTCGATGCGGCCCTTGATCGCCTTCTCGTTGCCGGCGCCTTCGATGATCGTCGTGTTGTCCTTGTCCACGCTGACCTTCTTCGCCCGGCCAAGCTGGCTCAGCTCGACGTTCTCGAGCTTGATGCCGAGTTCTTCGAAGATCGCCGTGCCGCCGGTGACGATCGCGATGTCTTCCAGCATCGCCTTGCGGCGATCGCCAAAGCCCGGGGCCTTGACGGCACACACCTTGAGCGTGCCGCGAAGCTTATTGACCACCAAAGTCGCCAGCGCCTCGCCTTCAACTTCCTCGGCGATAATCAGCATCGGCTTGCCCTGCTCGGCCGCCTTGCTGAGGATCGGCACCAGGTCGCGGGCGTTGCTGATCTTCTTCTCGTGGATCAGGATGTAGGCGTCCTCGAGGACGGCCGTCATCGTGGTCATGTCGGTGACGAAGTGGGGCGACAGGAAACCCTTGTCAAACTGCATCCCTTCGACCAGCTCAACGTGGGTGTCCAGGCTCTTGCCTTCTTCGACGGTGATGACGCCGTCCTTGCCGACCTTGTCCATCGCGTCGGCGATCATCTGGCCGATCTGCGCGTCGTTGTTGGCCGAGGAAGCGCCGACCTGGGCGACTTCCTTGGACGACTCGACCTTCTTCGACATCTTCGAGAGCTGCTCGACAATGGCCTCGACGGCCATGTTGATGCCGCGCTGTACCTGGGTCGCATTAGCGCCCGCGGTGACGTTCTTAAGCCCTTCCGTGTAGATCGCCTCGGCGTAAACCGTGGCGGTCGTGGTGCCGTCGCCGGCGACGGTGGAGGTCTTGGAAGCGACCTCCTTCACCATCTGAGCGCCCATGTTTTCATAAGGATCGTCCAGCTCGATCTCCTTGGCCACGGTCACGCCGTCCTTGGTGACGGTCGGCGAGCCAAAGGATTTCTCCAGGACGACGTTTCGCCCCGACGGCCCAAGGGTAACCTTGACAGCCCGGGCCAACTTGGAAACACCGCGGCGAATCGCCTCGCGCGCTTCCTGATCAAATGCAATTCGTTTAGCAGCCATGTTCGTTTGCTCCTTGAAATTTCTAGTTATTCATGTTCTTCATGTTTCACGTCTTCATGTTTCACGACGTTGATGAAACATGAAAACGTGAAACATGAAGAGGCGCGGCAACGCGGTGATTATTCAACCACGGCGAGGATGTCGTCCTCGGACATGATCATCAGTTCTTCGCCGTCGATCTTGACCTCGGTCCCAGCGTAAGAGGCGAAGATCACTTCATCCCCCTTCTTAACGTTCCAAGGCGCGCGCTCGCCGGACTCCAGGCGCTTGCCGTCGCCCAGCGAGATGATCTTCCCGCGCTTGGGCTTTTCCTTAGCCGAATCGGGAAGCACAATCCCCGATTTGGTCTTCGTCTCCGCCTCAACCCGCTTTATCAAAATCTTGTCGCCTAAGGGACGCAGCTTTGCCATGATTGATTCTCCTTCTGAAAGTGGAAAGTGTTTCGTTGCGATTTGTACAATTACACAATTTACGAGTCGCTGGGCCAGCGGCTGGCGTAGCGCTTTTTCAGGATGCGGGCCAAGGCGTCGAGCAGCACGTTAAGGTCGACCGGCTTGGAGAGGACGCTGAAGACGCGCATGCCCAGGGCTTCGTGCAGCAGGTGGTCGGTCAGGTGCGTGGCGAGCAGGATGCTGGCCGGGGCATTTTTCTGGTCGCGCATCAAGCGGATGACCTGCAGCCCGCCAAGCTGCGGCATCTGCTGATCGAGCACGGCGACGTGGATCTGCGTGTTCTGCATGAGCTCGAGCGCCTCGCGGCCGGTGCGAACGGCCAGCGTCTGCACGCCCTGCGGCTCGAGAAGCCGGCGGACATTGTCCTGCCAGCCCTCCGAGTCATGGGCCAGCAACACGCTGAGCCGGTTGTTCGGGGACACGTCGACCATAGACTTACCACGCCCGCCCCGGTTTCACGTTAGACCGTGGGGCGCAAGGGTAACAACAATGGGTGTGCCGTGAGAGCAGGCCCCAGACAGATTTTATAAGCATTGAATTGACAATGACTTAGGAAGGAGAGGATGGAGGATGGAAGATGGAGGATGGAGCGGCAGATTCTGCCAAAGGTGGCAGGGCTCGGTGGACGACTGCCGAACTGACAGCGGCGGTGTGAGTGAATTGCAGGGGTACAAGGGGTGGGGTTTCACAGTGGGAGTGGCTGGCCCAGAAGGTGGAAACGGAGCATGGTGAGGGCCATCTTGGCGCTGCGATCGCGGATCATTTCGCGGTCGCCGTGGAAGATGAAGGTACGGGCGTGGGCGTCAACGGCCTCTTCCTCGCGGTGCCGCGCCAAGGCGATGGAAACGGTGCCGACTGGCTTTTCAGCGGTGCCGCCGTCAGGGCCGGCGATGCCTGAAACCGCCAGCGCGAAGTCAGCGGACGCGCGGCGCAAGGCGCCGACCGCCATCTCCCGCGCCACCGCGTCGGAGACGGCGCCGTGAGTCGCAATCAGCTTCGCATCGACGCCGAGCATCTCGGTCTTGGCCTCGTTCGAATACGTGATCCAGCCCTGCTTGAAGTAGGCGCTGGAGCCAGGGATGTCGGTGAGGAACTTGGCGAGCAGGCCGCCGGTGCAGGACTCGGCGGTGGTGACAGACTTGCTCTGGGTTTTGAGCAGCGTCGCGACGACGTCCTGCAAGGTGTCATCGCCCTCGCCCCAGATTAATTTGCCCAGAGCGGCGCGGGCGGCTTGTTCGGTCGCGGCAATATCGTGCTCGGCTTGTTCGCGCGAGTCGGCGTATGCATTGATCCGTAGCGAGACGTATCCGTTAGCGACCGTGGTGCCCACGCTGGGGTTGCGGTCGCGGCGCATGAGATCCGGGATCTTGTCGGCGACGGCGGATTCACCGAGTCCGAAAGTGTGGAGGGTTTTTGAGAAGATGACGGAAGAAACCGGGTCGACACGACCCGACTCAGCGCCCGCGAGTTTCGGCAGGATGCTTCGTTCGAACATGATCTTCATCTCTTTTGGCACGCCGGGCATGATGAAGATCTGGCAGAGGGTTTTCTGATCGCCGGACTGATAGTTGCAGTAGATGCCCGGCGCGGTGCCGGCGGTGTTCTCGATCATCTCCGTCCCGTGCGGGAGCATGGCTTGGATGCGGTTGCGCGGCGGCATGTCGCGCTTCAGCGCCTTGAAAAAGCGCGTGACGTTTTCGAGCGCGGCCTCGTTTAACTCAAGCGGCCGATCGAGAAACGCCGCCAGAGCCTGGCGCGTCAGGTCATCTTCCGTCGGGCCGAGGCCACCGGAGACGATCAACACATCGCAGCGCCCGACGGATTCTTCGAACGCCTGCCGGATCGCCCCCTGATCATCGGGCACGGTGAGGTGGGCGACCGGCTTTAGTCCGATCGCCGCCAGATGCTGCGCGAGCCACGCGCTGTTGGTATCGACTGTCTGGCCGAGGGTGAGTTCGTCGCCGATGGAAAGGATGATGGCGTGCATGTTGGTTGTCAGTGCGCGGGCCGGTTGTCGAGAATCGGCTCCAGGCCCTGCACGGTGGCTTCCAAATCCTTCTGTTCATCACCCGGCAATTGCCGCCGGCCAAAGCGAATCGAGTAGAAGACCTTCGTCAACCGCCGAATCGTATCGAACGCTTCGTTCGGAAGAAACGCCAGCGAATCGCTGAACTCCGCCGCCGTCTGGTGGCGCGGGCGGATGATCCGCCGCCGCTCCAGCAGCGTCATGAGCTGTTCGTAAAAACCCAGTTGCTTCGCCAGGCGGATCTGCTCCGCGGTCGGCAGGTTATCCAGGCCGATCCGCGCCGCCCGCCGGCGCATGCGGCGGCGGTTGTGGATCAGCGTGAACAGGCCGTACAGCAGCACCGCCACCAACAGCCCGATCAACCCGATGATCAGCTTCACCGAAAACATCAGCCCCTGCCCGTTGCTCAGCCATTCGTTCATGCGATCGGTGAACCCGCTCCAACCGCTCCGCATCTTGCGCGAAATGCGATTGGGGTTCAGCGGCGTGTGAAGCACCGTGTTAACCGCAGCGCGGTCCAGATTGGCGATGAGATTTTCACGCCGCTCGCCGTCGTAGGCGACGACTTTCTCCG
>JAQGHM010000304.1 GCA_028291615.1 Phycisphaerales bacterium
CTCCGCGACTGCTGCATGGACCTCGTCTACCTCGCCAAGTCCAGCGGCATCGCCATGCTCTTCGTCGGCCACGTCACCAAGGAGGGCACGCTCGCCGGCCCCAAGATCATCGAGCACATCGTCGACACCGTCGTATATTTCGAGGGTGATCGCTTCCACTCTCATCGCATCGTACGCTGCGTCAAGAACCGCTTCGGCAGCACCCACGAGGTCGGCCTGTTCGAAATGACCGGCGGCGGCCTGAAGGAAGTTGAAGACCCCGGCAACCTCTTCATGGAACACTACGGCCCCGGCGGCCCGCCCAGCGGCAGCGTCATCACCGCCGCCATGCAAGGCAGCCGAGTGCTGTTAATCGAAGTGCAAGCGTTAACCGCCAGCAGCGTCATCGGCGCCGCCAAGCGCAAAGTCTCAGGCGTCTCCAGCGACCGCGTCGCCATGATCATCGCCGTCTTGGAGAAACGTGCCGAGCTGAGACTGGCCGCCGAAGACATCTTCGTCAACGTAGCCGGCGGCGTAAAAGTAGCCGAACCCGCCATTGACCTCGCCATCGCGCTAGCCATCGCCTCAGCCCACTCCAACCGCCCCCTGAGCGCCGGCACGCTCGCAATCGGCGAACTCGGATTAGGCGGCGAAATCCGCAGCGTCCCCCAACTGGAACAACGCCTGAAAGAAGCCAGCCGCCTTGGATTAGGCTACGCCATCTGCCCCCCCATCAGCGCCGCCGGCGCCCCCGTCCCCAAACTGGGAGGAATGTCACTCCATGAAGTCAGACGCCTCGGACAAGCCCTCGCCTCAGTCTAACCCACCCACGCCGGGACAGAGCGCTGCGAGGCAACGAGTAAGCGCCGTCCCGGATTCGTGGGCGCACGCGAACGTGTCCGCGCGCGCACTAACCTGTCCCCTCATCTGGAGGCACGTCATCTGCAACACCCACTGCACCTGGCTACCCGGCGATCCGCGCGGTTTCCGCAACCGCGAGCACCGCATCCACTCCTCAGGCGACTACAAGAGCCCACCGCCCACAGGCGAACACGCAGGCCTCTACACTCACAACCTGAATCAGAGCGGTAATCGAATCCTGATCCCCAGCACCGTGCGTCAGCGCATTGCAGAAGTATTCGCGAATCACTTGCGAAGCCAAGGTTGGCCTGTCTCGATCGCATCCGCCTCTGAAACGCACGTGCACGCACTCTCGCTGCTGCCCGTCGATCGTCGCCAGACCAAACGCATTGTTGGCGATGCCAAGCGCGTTGCATCTCGCAGCGTCAAAGCCGAGATGCCCGGGAGCATCTGGTCAGAAGGCGGCACGTATAAGCCTGTGAGGAACATCGCGCACTACAAAGCCGCGTACGAGTACATCCGCACGCGACAGGAAGAAGGGGCTTATGTCTTGGTGCTTCAGGGACACGACTCGTACTAAAGTCAAAACCACGCCGGGACAGAGCGCTAAGCGCCGTCCCGGATCCGTTCGCGAATCAGCACGCGCGGAAGTCCGAACGAATCCGGGGCGGCGCTCTGGTCGCTACCGCTCCCGGCGCTCTGCCCCGGCGTGCAATGCTCTGCGCGCACGCGCCCGGTTATCATGACCTGCGAAGGAGACCCGCGCATGCCCCAGCAGCAAACCGCCCTGATCACCGGCGCCTCCGTCGGCATCGGTCACGAGCTCGCCCGCCAGTTCGCCCAGGGCGGCTACAACCTCATCCTCGTCGCCCGCAACGAAGACAAGCTCCGCGCGGTGGCTGAAGAGATGCGCACGCTAGGCGTCCAAGCCGACTACATCCTCGCCGACCTCGCCCAACCCGCCGCCCCGCTCGCCCTCTTCGCCGATCTCAAGAACCGCAGCCAGACCATCGACGTCCTCGTCAACAATGCCGGCTTCGGCGCACTAGGCGATTTCCACCAGCTCGATCCCCAGCGCCAGCTCGACATGATCCAGGTCAACGTTACCGCCGTCGTCGAGCTCACCCACCTCTTCCTCCAGGGCATGGTCGCGCGCAACATCGGCGGCATCCTCAACGTCGCCTCCACCGCCGCCTTCCTGCCCGGCCCCCACATGGCCATCTACTACGCCAGCAAAGCCTTCGTCCTCTCCTTCAGCGAAGCCATCGCCGAAGAGCTGCGCGGCACAAACATCAAAGTCACCGCCCTCTGCCCAGGCCCCACCGAATCAGAATTCCGCACCCGAGCCAAGATGGACGACTCCCCCGTCTTCCGCAGCAAATGGATCCCCACCATGACCGCCGCCCAAGTCGCCCAAGCCGGCTACCAGGCCTTCAAAAAAGGCAAGCGCATCATCATCCCGGGCATGGTCAACAAACTAGCCGTCCAATCCAACCGCATCGCCCCGCGCCGCGCGGTTACGAAGGTGGCCGGCAAGATCAACAGGAGCAAATGAGAAGAGAGGCACAAAGGCCTGAAGGCACGCAGGCACAAAGTGGGGACCAGGCAAAAAGGAATTGAGTGCAAACACTCGCTGCCTCTCTGCCTTCCTCACCCCTTCGTGCCTTCGTGCCTCTATGCCTTCGTGCCTTCCCCCGGACAAATCTCCCGCAGATACGTAAACGAAAAAATCCCCGTCCCGTGCCCGTCCGAAAACTCGATCCGCAACGCGTACCCGCCCACAAGTTCCGCGTTCGTCGCCGAGAGCGGCCCCTCGCTGGTCTTGGAAAAGACCGTCAGGTGCGTCTTGGGCTTCTTCGCCTGCTCCTCACGAAAGGTCCGGCACGTCGCACAAGGGCAATTCTTCCGCAGGTACGCCACCGGATACACGCAGACGTGCCCGTCCTGCCACTGGATTTCGAGGTGTTCGTCCCGCTTCAGATTCAACTTGAGAGGCGTGGTGCGCGGGTCCATCCAAACGATTCTAGCCCCCGGGGCCTCAATGACGAAGCATCGCAAACGCCGCCGCCGCCAGCACCGCCAGTGCGATGACGACCGCCACCGGCGATATCCCCAGCCCGCCGCGCCCACTGCGCCCGCCGCGCGGCACCTTCCGCTGATCGCGGTAATACATCGCATCCGGCCGTGTCGTTCGACGATGGTAATTCATGGCGTCCCCCAATATATCGGACAACGCCGCCGATTTCCCCAGTTACTTCGCCCCGGCCAGGCTGGCGCTGCGGACGAAATCCGAGATCCCGCGAAACCCCTTGCTCCGCGCCGTCTCTTCCAGCAACAGCTTCTCCTCAGGCGTCAACCGCACGTTGATCTGCTCGGTGCGCTTGTTCTCCGAAGCAGGGGATGGAACGCTCTCTCCCTTTTCCATGTGGAATGCGATCACGGTGGTGAGGACATCGCGCGTGTTTTCAACACACTCGTCTGGAGTCCTTCCATCGTTCATGACGTCTGGCATCTCAAGCGCTCGGCCGTAGTAATCCCCGTCTTCGAAATGCAAAATGATGTGGTAATCGTTCGCGATCACCCTCGCCCGCTTCAACAATTTAGGATCGAAAGCGTGATCAATCGCTTTCTTCGAGGAGCGTTTCGATTTCGGGGAGTTACGCATTCTGCATATCATGGGCTATACGAAGGCGCAAGGTCAACCCTGCCCCAGCTTCTCCCGCAACCGCTCCTGCACCACCTTCGCATTCAACCCTTTCCCGCCCTTCATGATCATCCCCACCAGCGCCCCCAGCGCCGCCTGTTTGCCGCCGCGGTAGTCCTGCAGCGACTTGGGATTCTGCGCAATCAGCGCGTCGATCGCCGCATCGATTGGCCCCGTATCGCTCGACTGGATCAACCCCAGCTCAGTCGCAATCTGCTCGGCGGGCGCGTCCTGCTCCATCAGCCGCTCCAACACCTTCCCCGCCGGTTCCGCCGCCGCGATCTTGTTCTCATCGATCAGCCGCGCCAGCTCCGCCAGCCGCCCAGGCTTGAGATTCAACCGCCCCAGCGGCAGCGCCCGCTCATTGGCGATGCGCCGCCCGTGCGACAGGATCAGGTTGGCCACGCGCTTTGCGCTCGCCCCCGCCGCCACCGCGCCGTCCAGCAATTGCCCGGTCGCATGATCCCCCGCCAGCAGCGTCGCATCCGCCAGCGGCAGACCCAGCGCCTCGATGTATCGCTTCAACCGCGCCGCTGGCATCTCGCCGATCTCCGCCTTCAACGTCGCCAGCCACGCATCGTCCACCTCGACCGGCACCAGGTCCGGATCGGGAAAATATCGATACTCGTGCGCGTCTTCCTTAAACCGCTGGAAGAACGTGCTCCCGCTCGCCTCATCCCAGCCATACGTGCTCTTCTTCCCCAGGCTGCCGGTCTCCTCCCACTCGCGAAGTTGCCGCGCGATCTCAAACGCCGTCGCCCGCTCCAGCACCGAAAAGCTGTTGAGATTCTTGATCTCCGTAATCGCCGTCTTGTGAACGATGCCGTCCTGATCGGTGATGTGCACGTTGATGTTCGGCTCGAAGCGCATGTGCCCCATCTGCATCTGCGCTTCGGAGACGCCCAGAAACTGCACCAGCTTCTGCAGCTCCTGCCCGAACGTCGCGACGTCCTTCGGGCTCGACAAATCCGGCTCGGTCACAATCTCCAGCAGGGGGGTGCCAGCCCGATTAAGATCGACGATCGAATGATCGATCGCATAACCGCCCGGCGCTTCGTGCATCAGCTTGCCCGCGTCCTCTTCCAGATGCGCCCGCCGAATCCGCACGGTCTTAGGCTGCCCGTCTTCGCCAGCGATCGTGAACTCCCCTTCGTAACAAAGCGGCAGATCGTACTGGCTGATCTGATAGTTCTTCGGCAGGTCCGGATAGTAATACGACTTGCGATCCCACTTGGTGTGCTTCGCAATCTGACATCCCAGCGCCAGCCCCACCTTGATCGAATACTCCACCGCCCGCTTGTTCATCACCGGCAGCGTCCCCGGCAGGCCCAGCACCACCTCATCCACCTGCGAGTTGGGCTCGCCGCCAAAACCGTTGGCCGCGCCGGTGAACATCTTGGAATGGGTCGCAAGCTGGACGTGAATCTCCATGCCGACCAGAACCTTGTAAGACTTGCAAACGCGAGCAGCCATCGGGCGGTATCCTTTCAAGTGTGCGGGCCGCGACAGTATGAACAAAGTTGTCTCACCCGCAAAGCCATATAGACTGCAAATCACGCCATGAAACCAACCCTGTGCCTTCTTTTCACCGCCTTCATCTGCACGTGCACGCTCGCCCATCACGCGGTCGCGCAAGCGGCGCATCCCACCAACATCATCCTCATCCTCTCCGACGACATGGGCCCCGGCGACCTTGGCTGCTATGGCGGCACGCACACGCCCACCCCGCAGATCGACCGCCTCGCCAAAGAAGGCACGCGCTTCACCCGCTACTATGCCGCCGCGCCCATCTGCTCGCCATCCCGCGCCGGCATCATCAGCGGCATGTTCCCCGCGCGCCTCCGCATCACCAGCTTCCTGCAAACCAAAGCCGGCAACCGCGGCTGCGAACAGGCCGACTTCCTCGACCCCAAAGCCCCGTCGCTCCCGCGCCTGCTCAAGGCCGCCGGCTACGCCACCGCGCACTTCGGCAAGTGGCACCTCGGCGGCGGGCGCGACGTCGTCAATGCCCCCAAGTTCGCCGCCTACGGCTACGACGAGCACGCCAGTACCTGGGAGAGCCCCGAGCCCGACCCCGACATCACCGCCACCAACTGGATCTGGTCCCCCAAGGATAAGTTCAAGCGCTGGGAGCGCAGCCAATTCTTCGTCGATAAAACGCTCGACTTCATCGCTCGCAACCGCAAGCTCGGCAAACCCTGCTTCGTCAACCTCTGGCCGGATGACGTCCACACCCCCTGGGTCCCCGGCCCCGACGCCCCCAAGGGCGACACGCTGAAAAACCTGCAAGGCGTGCTCACCGAGTACGACCATCAGATCGGCCGCCTGATGGACGGCCTCCGCGCCATGGGCGCTGATGCGGACACGCTCGTCATCTTCGCCAGCGACAACGGCGCCCTGCCGACACTCAACGGCGCGCGCTCGGCCGGATTCCGCGGCAGCAAGCTCAGTCTCTACGAAGGCGGCATCCGCATGCCCTTCATCGTCCGCTGGCCAAGCCACGTCCCCGCCGGCAAAACCGACGACACCAACGTCGCCTCCGCCGTCGATCTCCTCCCCACCTTCTGCGCCCTCACCGGCGCGGCGATCCCGCAAGATGTACAGTCGCAGCTAGACGGCCAAGATATCTCCGCCACGCTGATCGGGGATGCAAAGATCGAGCGCAAGACTCCACTCCTCTGGGAGTATGGCCGCAACGAAAAGTTCTTCAGCTACCCCGGCCCCGCCACCAACAACCGCAGCCCCAACGTCGCCATGCTCGAAGGCCACTGGAAACTCCTCGTCAACGCCGACGGCACGCGCGCAGAACTGTACGACATCTCAAAAGACGTCTCCGAAAGCATCAACCTCGCCACCGAGCACGCCGACGTGACCAAATCGATGACCGATCGCGCCATCGCCTGGCGCAACTCTCTGCCATGATCCAAAGCCCGCCGAGCTTGTTCGGTGGGTTCGCCTGTCTTGGACGATCGCCCCCACTTCCCTAGAATCCGACCGATGCCCCAACCGCAACGCAGCGTCTCCCCGCGCGCCCTCGTCTGGGTTGGGATCGTGGCGCTCTTCTTCACCGCCGTCGCCCCCACGCTGTCGTGGCTGGAATTCTCCGGCGGCATGGAGAATCTCAACATCGCCACCGCGCTCGAACTCCGCCGCGATCATCCGGACAACTGGCTCATCCCCACGCTCGAAGGCAAACCGCGCGTGAAGAAGCCGCCGCTGACCGCCTGGCTCACCGCGCACGCGATTCGCCCCCAGACCGTCGCCGCGATGTCCGATGCCGATCCGCAAGTCCGCGACGCCGCCGCGACGCGCCTCGCATGGGAAGCCCGCTGGCCCTCGCTCCTGGCCGCCTGCCTGATGCTCGTCGCCATCTACGAGCTCGGCCGCGTCGTCGCCGACCCGACCACCGGCCTGGTCGCCGCCCTCATCTGCGGCACGACTGGCCTGTTCCTCAAGTTCGGCCGCTCCGCCATGATTGATGTCCACCTCGGCCTCTGGGTCACCATCGCCAACGTCTTCCTTGCCCACGCGATCCTCAAAGGCCGCCGCTGGAGCGGCTGCATCGGCGCGGGCGTCGCGCTGGGGTTAGCATTCCTGCTCAAGGGTCCAATCGCCTGGGTGCAAACGCTGGCGCCGGTCGTGCTCTTCGTCGTCGTGCGGCAATGGAGCGATGAACGTGATCCTGACGAACCGCGCACCGGCGGCATCCTTCGCTGGATCGCGCCCATCGTCGTCGGCCTGCTCCTCATGTGCGCCATCGCCCTCCCCTGGTACCTCTACATCCTCCGCACCGTCCCGGGCGCATGGGACGTCTGGACGCACGAAGCCATCGAGGAGCGCGGCGAAAAACCGAGCAGCATCCTCGGCTACCTCGCGCTGCTTCCCTACATCCTCCCCTGGACCATCTGCTTCCTCGGCGGCCTCGTCACCGCGCGCCGCAACATCCTGCTCGCCGTATTCCTCGCCGTGCTGCCGCTCGTGCTCATGTCCTTCTACAAGGACCGCAAGGAACGCTACATGTTCCCCGTCGCCGGCGCAGCCGCCGTCGTCGCCGCAGCCGGGATAGTCACCCTCGCCCGCAAGCGCGAGCCGTGGAACGCCCTCGACCGCGCCGCCGTCATCCAGCACTGGGTCCTTCTCGTCGCCGTCGCCCTCCTCCTCCCCGCGGCCGCCGCCACTACGCGCATCCCCGAACTAACGACCCTCGCGCACGCCCCCTGGCTCTCGCGCGGCGCTGGCGCTGCGCTCACGATCAGCCTGGGCGTCATCATCGCCGCGCTCATGCTCGTCCGCCGCCACTGGCTCGCCGCGCTCATGACCGCGACCGTCGTCGTCATGCTCGCCACCCACGCGATCGTCATTCACGGCTACGCCCAAACCCGCGCCGGCCTCAGCGACATGCGCCCGCTCGCCCGCGCCATCTGGCAAACCCACCCCGACGCCCTGATGTACAACGCCCACCCGCTCGAAAAACGCGCCAGCGTCGACCTCTCCATCTACATGAACCGCATCACCACCTGGGCCTCCCCCGACGATCTCGCGAAAATGACCCCCGGCCCGCAGCCCAAAGTTGTAGTCATGCTCCAGGACCCCAAATCTCCCGACCCCGTCCCCCCGCCCGGATGGAAATTCCTCGCCAAGACCACCCGTGACAAAGACTGGTGGTGGGCGTTCGTGCTCGAGTCGAAGTGACTATCCCACCAACCGCGCTGTCTGCGCGTTGTCGGCCTCCCTCACTAACATCGCCTCCACGTCCGCCACCGCCAGCGGCTTGGCAAACAGATACCCCTGCCCCGCCTCCGCACCCAGCGCCCGCACGCGCTCCAGTTGCAGAGGCGTCTCAATCCCCTCCGCCGTCACGCCCATCTTCAGATTGTGCGCCAGCGTCACGATCGTCCGGATGATTTCCGCATCCCGCTCGTCGCCGCCGATCCGCTGGATGAACGAGCGATCGATCTTCAGCGCGTCGATCGGAAACCGGTGCAACTGCGACAATGACGAATACCCCACGCCAAAATCATCCACGCTGATCCCCGTCCCCAGCGCCCGCAGCGCACACAAGATCCGCAGCGACTCCTCCGCGTTCACCATCATCACGCTTTCGGTGATCTCGAGAGTCAAACACCGCGCCGGAATCTCGGTCTCCCGCAGCGCCGCCTCGACCTCCGCCACCAGGTCACCCTTCGCAAACTGCTTCCCCGACACGTTCACGCTCATGCCCAGCGGGCGACCAAAGCGACCGTGCCACGCCCGAAGCTGACGGCACGCCTCCCCGATCACCCACGTCCCCAGAGGCACGATCAGCCCCGTCTCCTCCATCATCGGGATGAACACCGCCGGCGACACCATCCCCCGATCCGGATGCCGCCACCGCACCAGCGCCTCAAACCCGCGCAGCGATCCATCCGCCAACGATACGATCGGCTGATAGTGCAGCAAAAACTCCTTCCGCTCGATCGCGTGCCGCAGGTCCGTCTCCAGCTTCAGCACCTCCAGCGCCTGCTCGTTCATCGCCCCGTCGAACATCTCATGCCGGCTCTTCCCCAGCGCCTTCGCGCGGTACATCGCCGAGTCCGCATCGCGCAGCAGATCTCGCACGTTGCGATACTTCGGCGAAGACGGCGCGATGCCGATGCTCGCCGTGGTGAACACCTCGTGCCCGTCCAACTCAAACGGCTTGCGCAGCAGTGCGTGTATCCGCGTCGCCACCCGCGCCCCATCCGCCACGTCGCTCACCGCCTCCAGCAAAATCACAAACTCATCCCCGCCCAGCCGCGCCACCGTATCCGCCGGCCGCACGCACGCCGTCAACCGCCGCGCAAACTCGCACAACAACTGATCCCCCACCCCGTGCCCCAAGCCATCATTGATGATCTTGAACCGATCCAAATCCAAAAACAACACCACGAACCGCAACGCCTCATCCCGCCGCGATCGCTCCAGCGCATGCTCGATCCGCTCGCACAACAACGTCCGATTCGCCAGCCCGGTCAGGCTGTCGAGCAGCGCCTCCCGCACCAGCCGCGCCTCGCCGCTCTTGCGATCCGTAATATCGGTCAGCGATCCCGCCATCCGGTAAGGCGTCCCCGCCGCATCGCGAATCGCAAGCCCCCGCGCCAGCATCCACCGCCACTCCCCGCCCCGATGCCGCACCCGATGCTCGATCTCCATGTGCGGCGTCGCCCCGCTCAAATGCGCCGCAATCGCCGCCCGCACCCGCGGCAGATCCTCCTCATGCACCCGTGCAAACCAATCGTCAGGCGATTCGCCGATCTCCGCGTCGCCGCATCCCAGCATCCCCTTCCACCGCGCCGACAAATAGAGCCGATCGCTCTTCAGATCCCAATCCCAAAGTCCATCATTCGCCCCGCGCATCGCCAGGGCGTAACGCTCCTCGCTCTCGCGCAGCTTCAACTCGATCTGCCGCCGCTCGGTGATGTCGTTCCCACACCCGACGATCAGCTCGGGCAGCCCCGCCGCGTCAAGCACCGCCGCATTCGACCAGACGATCCGCCGCCGCCCGCCGTCGCGGCGAACCCAGTCGTCCTCGTGCGCCCGCGCAAACTCTCCTGCCAATCCCCGCTCGAACGTCTCCCGCGCCGCCTCCTGCTCAGTCGGCGCGATCAACACGTCCCACAACACGCGCCCCCGAACCTCGGCAAACGCATACCCGCTCGCCTCTTCACAAGCCCGATTGAACCGCACGATCCGCCCCGCCCGATCCAGCACCACGATCAAGCTCGCCGAAGCGTCGACGATCGCCGCATTCACGTCGCGCTCCAGCGTCGGCGCAGCAACAACCAAATCACCCGCACCCGGCATAGACGGAACGATCGACATCAACTGAATAGTCGTCAAACGCCCCCACCCGCTGAACCACCTTCCGGTTTCACAGAAGTCTCCACCCCTTCGCGATCCCGCCGTCCTATAACCGCCGCATGTGGAATCCCCCATCCACATTAATCACTTCCCCCGTAGAAAACGGCAGCAGATCCGTCGCCACCGCCACCACCGCCTTCGCCACATCCTCCGTCCGCCCCCAGCGCCGGATCGGCGTCAACCCCTTCTCAAAAATCAGCTCGTCATACTTTGCCTTCACCGGCCCCGTCATGTCCGTCTCGATCACGCCGGGCCGAATCTCGTAAACGTTAATCCCATGCTCCGCCAGCCGAGCCGCGTACAACTGCGTCATCATCGCCAGCCCCGCCTTGGCCACACAGTAATCCCCCCGATTCACGCTAGCCGCATAAGCTGACACCGAAGTGATATTGACGATCTTCGAAGAAGAAACCGTCCCCGTCCCGGTTTTCTTCACCATCTCCCGCGCCACCAACTGCGTCAGAAAATACGGCCCCTTCAAATTGATATTGATGAGCCGATCAAACGACTCCTCTGTCGCCTCCAGCAAATCCGCCCGCACGTCCGGCGCCACCCCCGCATTGTTCACCAGCAAATCGATCCGCCCAAACGCCCCCAGCGTCACCGCCACCAACCGCTCCCGATCCGCCCCCACAGAAACATCCGCCCGCACCAACCACGCCCGCCGCCCCAGCCCCTCGATTTCCCGCCCAACCTCCTCCGCCGCTCCCGCGTTGCGCGCATAGTTAACCACCACATCAAACCCCACCCCCGCCAGCGCCAAAGCAATCCCCCGCCCGATCCCCCGCGAAGCCCCCGTCACGATCGCCGCGCCATTCGATCCCATCCCCCCACCGTATCACGGGCGTCCCGCCCGTGCGAGTCACCATCGTTTAGTACCGAGTCCTCAAGTTCATCACATACCCCACTGCAACAAACATCCCGGTCTTCATGATCAACCCCGCCCAGCTTTCGCGACCCGCCACCCACGCGCACCACCGCGAACCCGCCGCCGCAACCGCAATAAACGGAGCCGTCGGAAAGTAGTCGTAGACCTGTCCCTTCTCTGAGGGAATCGGTGGCACCAGCAAGACAAGTGCAATGAAGAATAAGACGTGCTCCCCCATTACCACAGCGATTCGCTTTCCCTGACTCATCCCCCGCCCGATCCCCCGCGAAGCCCCCGTTACGATCGCCGCTCCTGCCTCTGATTCATCCTTCATCCTTCAACCTTCATCCTTAATTTCTACCCCGCCTCCGACACCCGCCGCGCCTGACGCATCAACTGCCGAAAACGCTCCCGATCCCCACGAATCTGCCGCGCCGGCACCGTATACCTCGGCGTGATCGTCCCCAGCGGCGTCGGGATCGCCCAGTCCGTCAGCAGATCCAGCATGTGCCACCCGCGCTGCCCCTTCTTCAGCTTCCGCACCGCCTGCGGCACGCTCGCCAGCGTCGCATCGATCCGGTCATCATGCAGATGATTCACCTCGAACCACAAATGCTCCCGCTCCTCAGGCCCGCCCCCATCAATCCGATATCCCAGCTTCACGACCACCGGAAAATCAAACTCCGCAAACTCCCCCGCCAACTGCCGAAACTGCAGGTAAGTTCCCTTCGCCCGCTCCGCCATCAGGTTCGACGCCGACGTCGAGAACGGCACCATCATCTCATCCGGCATCCCTTGCGACAGTAATCGGCTTGGCGTCACTCGTCGCCCGAACAACCGCCCCAGCCACCCCCCGCCCGCCACATCGCACAGCACCGCCCGATCCCGATTGTGCTCAGCATCCGCCCCCGGCCGCAATTCGTTCCCCGCGCGCCCGCCGCGCTTCAGAAAATCCCGCACATCCACAAACCGCACGCTCCCCCCCGGCATCATCAACGCAAATTTTGCCGTATTCCGATTCACCACCCCGTCCAGAATCGCAAACGCCACCGCCCGCAGCGCATCACGCCCGCGCCCCAGCAGATCTTCCGACGGCCGCAACACGTCAAAATCAAACAGCCCGATCTCCGCCAGCCCGTGCGAGTGCAGCCAGATCACCTCGTCATCGCCCGCATCATCGCCCGTTACCGCGTGCAGCGTATACAACGACTCAATATCCAGATCCGCATCATGCCCTACCTCATCATCCAGCGCCTCAGGCGGCCAAAACCGCTGCGCCGTGTGATCCACCGCCACCACGCCGTCATCCCCCATCACCGCGCGCATGAAGCCCAGCAGCGCCTTGCGATCGCGCAACACGTCCTGCCGTTCCCCCTCGACGACCACGCTCACCGTCGATTCCCCCAGGTAAGCCGCGTCGCGCTCCGGGCGCGTCAGCATCGGATCCAAGTCGATCAGTTGCCGCCCCGGCCGCGGGCAATCCCGCAGGCACATCACCTGCGCCTCGCCCAGCTTCGGGTGCGACACCAAGAGCCCCCAGTGCGCCGCACGGCTAGTCGGCGCCGCGGGCGCGATCGCAAACCCGCGCCGCTCCAGGTGGGCAAACTCCTCCGCCCGCGGCGGCACGCCTCCCCGAAACAGCACGGAGCCCGCGCAAGTCGTCTTTTTGTTTCGCCAGCTCCAACCCATCACAATCACCCACGCACTCAACACGACGCGATTTGGTCAACGATGAACAAGGCCTTCCCAGCCTCGATACAAAATATACCAACCCAGCGCGAAAGTGATCGCATAGACCATCTTTGTGAACACCCCATCACGAATCCGCCGATTCACCCAGAATCCAAACACCGCCCCTAGCAGCACCAACGGCACGAACCGCAACGCATAGAGCGGCGACAACTGCCCGAAGAGACCGCTCGCATAATATCCCGGCAGCTTCGCCGTATTCACCAGACAAAAATACAGCGCGCAGGTTCCAACAAATACTCCGCGCTCCAATCGTTGCGGCAACAAATGCAGCGCAATGATAGGCCCCGCCGCGTGCGCCAGCGTGCTACTCGTCCCCGCAAACGCCCCCACCGCCGCGCTCTTCAAAACTGAAGGCCGATACGCCGGCACCCCATGCCGCGCCCGCCACTCGCGATACCAGTTCAGCGAAACCAGAAACACCGACTCCGCCCCGATCTCCAGGTTAATCAGAGCCTCCGCCAACTCCTTCTTCGAAGCAAACCACCCCAGCAGCAGCGTCCCCAACACGACGCCCAAAATCGTCCCCGGCCCAAGCCGCAAGATAATCGGAATCGAAAACTCCCGCCGATATTGCCAGATCGCAATCACGTCCCCCACCAGAAGCAGCGGCAACAAAAGCGGCAGCGCCATCTCACCCCCAAACCCGCTCACGTGCCGCAGCGCAATCGCCGTCATTGGCACGATCATCAACCCCGCCCCGCTCCCAAACCCGCTCTTGGTCACGCCAATCAAAAAAATCGCAAGGCCAACCAGGGCCCACCAGGGGGTCATAGCTCGCGAACGATAGCGACAACCCGCGAAGGTCGCCACGCCTCCGACAAACGACAAGCCCCGCCTCCCTCTCCCGCAAGCAACCGCACGCGCATTCGCGCAACACCGGTCCCGCTTGCGGGAGAGGGCGCGGGGTGAGGGTCTTTCTCTCAGACACACGGCTCCCGGATAATTGAAGGGGACGACAGCACCCAGGAAGCCACAATCACGCCGGGGCAAAGCGCCGGGGAGCTACGCGACCCAAGCGCCGCCCCGGATTCTTCGCTTCTTTATTCTTCAAGGACCGAACGAAGGAAAACCCGCGTCCTTTTCCTTCGCCCTGCTATAATCCTGACATGGTGCTCAGCATCCCCATCACCCCCGAGACCGAGGCCAAACTAAAAGCAAAGGCTGCCACTGCCGGCGTCGACATGCAAACCTACGCCGCCCGCACGCTCGAACGCATCGCCGCTCGCCCTCCGTTGGAAGACGTCCTCGCGCCCCTCCGCGCCGAATTCGATGCCAGCGGTATGAGCGAAGAAGAACTGACCGAACTCCTGGAAGCCGCAAAACATGAGATGCGCGCCGAGCACCGAGCGCGCCAAGCCTCATGAGCGCGCCGCGTCAAGCCGTCTTCGACTGCAACGTCTACCTGCAGGCCATGCTCAGCGCACGAGGCGCGGCTCATGCCTGCTGGCAAAAGGTCGTTGCTGGCGAGGTAGTATTGTACGTCACTCCATTCATCCTCGCCGAAATCCGCAGGCTTCCGGATCACAAGAACCTTCGACGCCTTCGCAGCTTTACGCACGAACGGGTCGAACGATTCATCGAGGAACTCCTCGATAACGCGGCGCTCGTATCCGATCCGCCGCCGAAGTTCGCCTATCCCCGTGATCCCGACGATGCCCGCTACGTCGATGTCGCCATTTCAACGGGTGCGATTCTCATCGTGTCGAATGACAAGGATCTCCTCGACTTGATGAATGATTCCAATCCCGAAGGCAAAGCCTTACGTGAACGGCACCCGACATTCGGGATCTTCACACCTGCAGAATTTCTTAAAACGTGATCTGGAGCCCGCTTGACCGGGCAACTACGCAACCCGCCGCTTGTCGTTTACGTCGACGTCGATGACACCCTCGTGCGCACCATCGGCACAAAGCGCATCCCGATAACCGGCGCAATCGATCACGTGCGCGCGCTTCACGCGCAGGGTGCCGAGCTTTTCTGCCGGAGTTCAGGCGGCGCCGACTACGCCCGCGCCGCCGCCGAGGAACTCGGCATTGCCCCCTGCTTCACCGCCTTCCTCCCCAAGCCCCACTTCCTGCTCGACGACCAGCCGTTCGCGGAGTGGCGACGCCGCCTCAACGTCCACCCGGTCCAGTGCGAATCCGAATCGGTCGCCACCTACCGCGCCGCCCTCGCCGCCCGCCTCCCAAGTCGTAGATGATTTCTCCCTGCCCACTCACCCAACGTCTCGCCGCGCACCCCCCCGCGCGAGAAAAATAAGAGATTCTTTCCCCATTCCCACCCCAAAAACCCACATTCCACCCCGCGCGATGCGCAAACGTGGTCCCAAACGCGCACCACCGCCAGTAACAGGGAGGACACGCTATGCGCCGCAACAACCCGACCACCCGCAGTCGCGCCCACGCGCGCCATCTCCCCGCGCGCCCAGGCCGCCGCGCCACAAAAAGCCACACCGCGCCACAACGCCGCGCGCCGGCGCGAATCGAAGCCACTCTGACACTCTGCGTCTCCGCGCCCCCGCGTTACATTTCGTCCCACTTCCCATCCACGCGCCCACCTATCGACTACCCGAGAATTCCCCCGATTCCCCCTGCAATTCACCCCCTCAAACCCGCGAAAACTCTTGAAAAACCCGCGAAAAACCCTCACTTCGCCCCCTCGCGCCTCGCTCCCATTTCCTCCTTAACTCTCAACGCAATCAGCGCTTACATGCCCTCCCTCTCGCCAAGCAGAGTTCACGCAACATTTTTCCCCCCTTACCCCCTGCGCGCGCCGGCGCAAAACGAACCCACCGCCACCCCCGCTCCCCCTCAATACAAATCCTTAGGCTTGCTGAACAGCAACTCCGCGCTCCTCAGCGTATTGCGCAGCAGGATCGCCACCGTCATCGGCCCCACTCCGCCCGGCACCGGCGTAATGTGTGCCGCCTTCCGCTCCACATCCTCAAACACCACGTCGCCAACGGTCCTGCTCGTGCCGTCCGCTTGCTTCACGCGGTTGATCCCCACGTCGATCACGATCGCCCCCTCGCGCACGTGCTCGCCGGTGATCAGTCCTGGCTTGCCCACCGCCACCACCACGATGTCGGCCCGACTGGTGTGCGCCCGCAGGTCGCGCGTGGCAATGTGGCAGAGCGTAACCGTCGCCATCTCCTCGGTCAGCAGCAGTGCGATCGGCTTGCCTGCAATCTCACTCGCGCCGACCACCACCGCCTCGGCTCCGCGCAAGGTCACCCCCGTGGAGCGGATCAACTCGATCACCGCCAGCGCCGTGCAGGGGGCGATCAGCGTATGCCCATAAACCACGTACCCAATGTTGGCTGGGTTCACCCCCTCGACGTCCTTCACCGGATCGATCTGGTATTGCAGTTCCGTCGCATCCAAATGCTCGGGCAGCGGCAAATGGAGCATGATCCCCGTCACCGACAGATCGCGATTCAGACGATGAATCGTCGCCGCCACATCTTCAGCCGTCGCGTCCGCCCGCAGGGTAATCAGCTCATAATTGATCCCCACCGCCGCGCAAGTCTCCTTCTGCCGCTGTGCGTACAACTCCCCCGCCCCGGTCGATCCCACCAGGATCGCCGTCAGGTGAACCACCCGGCCATTCGCCGCAAGCTCAGCCGTGCGAGCCTTCACCAACTCGCGAATCTGCCGCGCCAGCGCAGCGCCATCAATCATCATCGCCATAGGCGCGGCATTATACGGATGATCCACGGTCTGTCTCATCCGTCGTCGCGCGCACGATTTCTATCGGCCTCGCGCCGCCCGAGTCCGCGCCGCCTTCTTCGCACTAGCGCTCCGCGCGCTCGCCGGACGCGACGCCGCCGCCGCCCCACCCTTCCGCCCGCCCTTGCGACTGGGCGAATGATCCTCTGTCTTCCCGCGCCCACTTCCCGACTTCTTCCCGCCGTGGGTTTCCTTATTCACCGTCGCCCAGGCGCGCCGCTCCGCCTCTTTCTTCGGTGCTCCACGCTTCTCGTAACCTTCCTCAATATGCTCAGCCTGTCTCTTCTGCTTGGACGTATAACTCGATTTATCGCCGCGGGGCATGGTTGCACTCCTTTCAAAAGGGGAGCCGCCCGTCGAACCGACGACGGGGGAGCACAAAATTGCCGCAAACCCGGTGCCGACGGGGCTGCCTCATCACTTTCCCGCATGCGCCAGGACACGTTGGCGCAGTCAAAGCCGCGCAAGCGACATCCTGACATCGGGGATTGTCGCTTGAATGAACCCGCCCGCTCGCCAATGATGGTTACCCGAATGAAGATTTACACCAAGACCGGCGACGACGGCAGCACCGGCCTCTTCGGAGGCGGCCGGGTCCCCAAGAGCGACGCGCGCATCGAATGCTACGGCACCGTCGATGAGCTCAATGCCGCCCTGGGCGTCGCGCGCGTCGTAGCCAGCGGCTCGATCGCCGATTCGCTGCTGCGCGTCCAGCATGAGCTCTTCGTCGTCGGCTCGCACCTGGCGACGCCCGAGGATTCCCCCCACACCCGCTCATTGCCATTGCTGGATGAAGCGATGATCGGCCGATTGGAGATGGAGATCGACACCGCCGAAGCCGAGCTCGAACCCTTGCGTAATTTCATCCTTCCCGGCGGCGTCGAGTTAGCGGCAAGATTGCACCTGTCGCGGACCATCTGCCGCCGCGCCGAGCGCGTCCTGGTCCAATTCGCCTGCGACCGCCCGGTCGCGACGACGATCGTGACCTACATGAACCGCCTGAGCGACTGGCTCTTCGTCATGGCCAGATTGGCGAACAAGCGGGCCGGTGTGGCCGATATCATCTGGGAGAAGTAACGGACCGTCGCGATGAGCCAGCAAGAACCGCACATGTTCGAGCTCGACCCCGAAGGCGCGCCGCGCATGACGGCGATCATCCTCCTCGCCTGCGGCCTGCTCGGCGTCGGCTTCCTCCTCGTCAATGTCTTCGGCACCGGCGACGACCCCTACTACAACCAAGCCGCATGGGAGGAAGGGACCGAACCGGTAAACCAGCGCTACGACATCATGCCAAACATGGTGCGCGGCCGACAGGCGGTGGGCGACTCCGACGAAGACGAAGAGGCGCAGGAGATCACGAAAAAGGCGCCGCCGCGCAAGGCGGCCACCAATCCCCTCCTAAGCCCGTACCAGCAAACGCCGTCCAAACCTGCACCGGGCGCGCCTGCGACACCGACCCCGCCCGGCCTCGGCACTCCTCCCACTATCCCGGCGCGCCCCGCCGCGCCCTCAAACCCAAAGTAAACCACGATGGAACTCCGGCACCTGCGTTACTTCGTCGCGGTCGCCGAGGAACTGCACTTCGGCCGCGCCGCCCTCCGCCTGGAGATCGCCCAGCCGCCGCTGAGCCGCCAGATCCAGCGGCTTGAAAAGGAAATAGGCGTCCAACTCCTGGCACGGACGCAGCGCCACGTCGAGCTGACCACCGCCGGCCGAGCCTTCCTCGAGCGCGCCCGCCGCGTCCTGGAGCAGGCCGACCTCGCCATCCACGCCGCCCAGCGCGCCGGCCGCGGCGAAACCGGCAGCCTCGCGGTAGGCTTCGTCGGCTCGGCGACCTACGGCGTGCTACCCGAGGTCCTGCGCCTCTTCCGCAAACGCTTCGCCGACGTCGAGCTGATCCTGTACGAGATGGGCAGCACCGCCCAGCAGCGCGCGATCGTCGAGGGCCGCCTGCACCTGGGCCTGATCCGCACCCCGCGCGACAACGCCGGCCTGGACGAAGCGCTCGCCCAGCAAGTCGTCCAGCGCGAGCCGCTCGTCGTCGCGCTCCCCAAAGGCCACGCGCTAACCAAGCCGGAAACCCTGCCGCTGATCAAGCTCGCCGGCGAACCGTTCATCCTCTTTCCGCGCGAGGCGCGGCCGAGCTATGGAGACCTGGTCCTCGAAGCTTGCGCCAAGGCAGGCTTCGTACCAAGAGTGACGCAGCAAACGCAGGAGATGCAGACCGCGGTCAGCTTGGTCGCCGCGGGCATGGGCGTGACGCTGGTCCCCGATTCAGTGCGAACGCTGCGCCGGGATAATGTGGTGTACAAAACGATCGCGCCGCCCGTGCCGATCTCGGAGTTGAGCGCGGTTTACCGGAAGGGGGATGAGTCGCCGGTGCTGACGGCGTTTCTGGGGGTAATGGGGGAAGTGGTCACGGCGATCGGGCGCAAAGCCACCTGAAACGGCGTTGGGCGTGTGGTATAATTAGGATATGAACGTCGCACTCAAACCGGAACTGGAGCGATTTATCGATGAACAGGTCAAGGCGGGGCGATTCGCGTCGCCAGCGGAAGTCCTGGAAGCGGGCCTCGCCCGACTGATGCTCGACCCGCCGGACGAGCTGGACGAAGAAGATCTCGCGGCCATCGACGAGTCAGAAGCGCAAATCGCGCGGGGTGAAGAGCTGGATTGGAAGGAAGTCTCGGCGCAACTTCGGCGCAAATACTTGGGGGAATAGACTTCATGCCCGAGGTCTACCGCATTCTGATCACGCCGGGCGCGCTAGCCGACTTGGAGGCAATCTTCGACTACATCAGCCACGATTCCTTACAAAACGCGGCGAAGATGATCCGCACACTGCTGGATGCAATCGACAGCCTGGACATCCTTCCGCGCCGGTTTGACGTGCCTCGCTCAGGGTCAGTGCGCGGCCGTCAGGTTCGATCGATGCCGGTGCGGCCGTATCTCGTGCGCTATCGAATCGACGAACGCGGGCGGATCGTTCGCATTCTGCGTGTTCGACACGGGGCGCGGCAGAAGCCCTGAATCCATCAGAAACTCTCCCGCGGCACCGCGACGCCAAAGGCCCAGCCATAGCAGGCATTGTCGATCTTTACGAGTAGGCGGTTGATGCCGGCCTTGAGGTTGATCGTGGCGGAGTCGCTGTGCGCTTTGTAGCTTCGGCGGGCTTCGTTGCTGTGGACGATCTCGCCGTTAAGCCAGATGCGGATGCCGTCGTCGCTGCCGCATTTCAGGATTGCGGTGCGCGGATTAACCGATTCGATCTCGGTGTAACCGTAGGCGATCGCCCATTCGTGCGGGCCTAATTCGGCGGTCAGGTTGACGATGCCGTTTTTCCTCGATGCAGAGACGCGCTCCCAGGTCAGGGGCCGTTCGCAGCCGTTGTAAATGGTCTTGAGGTTGATGCTGCCATCGACGCGGTGGTGGAAATCCTGCTCTACGGGCGTGGGCTGGTCGAGCGAGATCTCCCCTTCCTTCGCGCCTCTAAACGGGCCGATGATGTGCCACGATTCGATGAAGTCGGCGGCGGCCTTGGCCTGGGCGGCGTTCCAGCTTGCGCGCAGGTCGCGTGGATCGATCTTGTCGAACTGCTTGCCGCACGCGGGGACGCGCGTCGCGGTCCGGTCAAGGCGTGGGAGGCAGCCGCCTTCGTCGACGTAGCCGTGGGCGGCGATCAGCTCATCGCACATCTCGACGATCTGGTCGAGGCTCAGCGTGGCAGCGGTCAGCGGGTCGAACATGGCGGCCTGGTAAATGTGGTCGCGGCGGCCTTCGAGTGCGGCGCGGATGAAAAGTTCCTGCTGGCTGACGTGCGGCTGCATGTAGGCGACGAGCTGCGGCGGAATCTCGCCGACAGTGGTGGGGCGCAAGCCGGCGCGATCGACGACAGTGGCGACTTCGACGATCGCGCTTTTCGGCAGGTTCTCGATCGCCCCTTCGTTGACAAAGTTGCCGTAGATCACGCTGGGCCGGCCGGCGGCGATCGAGTGGATGATCGTGCTGCCGTACTCGTGGCTGCGGCGGACTTCCATCGGCTCATCGCTCTTGCCGAACTGCTTCATCCGCTCGAATTCGTCCACGATGTTGTCGCAGCGGCGCAGGTATTCGTCGATCGGCACGTTGTACTTTGCGATGACGCTCGGCCCGCGCGGGATGAAGAACGGACTGTACTCGGCGTTGTGCTCTGAGCTTTCGGTGACGAAATAACCCAGGCGTTTCATCAGCTCAAAGCGCACCGGGTTGGTGTTGTAGACGTCCGGGCGATTCATGGCTTCGAAGAGGCGCGGGTAGAGGTCAACGCCGTCTTTTTCGATGCGGAGATAGAAGGCCATGTGATTGATGCCGGCGCAGACAAAGGCGACGTTTGCCGGGTCTTCGCCGATGTATCCCATGAGCTGGTCGAAGGTGCCCTGGACGCTGTGGCAAAGACCGACGGCGGGGATGCAGGAGGTGCGGGCGACCGTCTGCATGTTCATCGACATCGGGTTGGAATAGTTCAGCAGGATCGCGCGCGGGCAGAGTTCTTCCATGTCTTTGCAGAGTGCGGTGAGCATGGGAAAAGTGCGGAGAGCTCGAAAGAGCCCGCCGGGGCCGGTGGTGTCGGCGATGGTGAAGTTGAGGCCATATTTGCGGGGGATTTCGAAATCGACCAGCGTCGAATCGAAGCCGCCGATCTGCACCATGTTGATGACGAAGTCCGCGCCGGCGAGCGCCTGGCGGCGGTCGAGCGTGGCCTCAATCGTCGGGCTCGCGCCCAAAGCTTTGGCAACTTTTCGGCAGAGGTTGGCGCCGACTTCGAGGCGGTCAGCGTCGACGTCCATATAGCTGAGCGTTGCGTTATGGAATTCGGGGAAGCTGAGGATGTCGCCCGTGAGGTTTTTCGAGAAGACGACGCTGCCGGCGCCGATCATGGCGACTTTGATCAAGGGGAGTGCTCCTGCAATGTAAGACGAGCGGATTATCGATCGGCGGGAAAACGGGGGCAAGCTCTGATATGAGTCACTTCTGCGTCAGGTCGTAAACGCGCAGGCGGTCCTTGTCTTCGCGGTAGACGGCCTTGTACGGCAGTTCGGGGAGCTGGCGGCCTTGGTCGTCGGTGAGGCGGATCACCAGGTAGCGGAATTTCCAGTCGTCGCGGAGTTTGTCGAAGTTCCAGTTGTCCACCAGCGCGCGAAACTCGCCGCGGCGGACTTCGACGGACTTGGGATAACGCGAGATGTACCCTTCGCCGACGGGCTTGCCGTGACCGGTGGCGTAGTAGAGGTGGGCGGATAATTCGGTCTTGTAATTGGTGTCGATCACCGCGCCGTCCGGCATCTCGCGCAACTTCAACGCCCATTGCGGATAGACGGCGGGCGTGGTCGGTTGGGCCTTGGGTAGTGATTCGAACGCCCACCCCATCGCGATCAGCGGGACGATCAGCAACGCCCATTTCCGGCTGATGCGGATCACATCGCCCAGCGCCGCGGCGGCGATCACCGCGCCGGTCAGGCTGACCATGATCATCATCCGCATCGGCACGCCGCCGACTTTCAGCGGCGGGAAGAGTTTCTCCAGCACGGGGTAAACGCCGGGAAACTTCGTGATCGTGCCCCAGATGTGCAGCCTGGGGCCGAGCGATAACAGGAAGAAGAAGAGCATCAGTCCAAACCAATAGCCCATGTCCTTCAGTCCGATCGCGCGCCATCGGAGCAATACCCAGCCGCACAGCAGCAGGACCATCCAGCCGACATAGAGACTATGCTCGATGTAGACGAAGCCCTTGTCCGGCGTCGCCAGCCGCGACCAGATCGGTTTGCTTAGCTCGGCGAAGCGCCACTGCGCACTGGGGATGATCGGATCGATGACGTCGGTGCTCCAGATCGCAGGGTCGTGGTTCTGCTGGAGTTCGTCGGTCTTGTTGACGTGCAGCAGTTTCCACGCGAGCAGGCCGGTGCTGGCGGAAGTCAGGATGACGAAGAGGCTCAGCGGAATGGCAAACTTGCGCACGTCCGCAAAACCGCCACGAAACTGGCGCGCCAGCGTGATGATTCCCAGCAGCGTGCCGGCGATGACGGCGTAAAACGTCAGGTGGAAATCGCTCAGCGCCACCAGCAGCATCGCGCCGGCGGCGGCGATTCCTTTCAGCACCGTCGGCCGGGTGAGCAATTCATAGATCGCCAGGATCGCCAGCGGCAGCCACTCGAGCGTGACCATCTGCAGGTGGTTTTGCGCATGCGCGAAGTGAAAGTGGCAGAAGGTGAACGCCGCCCCGGCGAAGAGCGCGCCGACGTACGATCCGCTCAGGCGCCATGCGAGCCAAAACGTAGTGACGCCCGTCATCACAAAGGAGAAGACAACGATCGTGTTGTAAACCTGGTTAAGCGTCAGGCCGATCTTGAAGAGCGGGATCGCAACAAAGCCATTGAACGGCGCGAGGGTGTGGGCGATCAGCGTGGTGCCGACAGGGTAATGCAAATACGTCGTATACCAGGGCAATTGGTGAAGTTGCGTGACGGATTTGTTCACCCACCAGAGATTCCAGATGTTCTGGTAGCCATCTTCCTGGCCGCAGAAGTAGTGCGTGGAGAATGACGCGAGCAGGGGGTGGCTGAAGAGGGCGTAGATCAGACCGTAAAGCCCGGCCGGTAGGAGGAACCCATAGAGAAAGAGATTTGAAGCGCGGCGCATTGGGGAGGCAATTGTACCGCGAAGTGGCGGCGGCCGCGCGGTCAGGTGGCGTTGACAGTTGCCACCGCCGCCGTCTCCGCATCGGCAGCACGGCCCCTGTAAAGCCCGACCAACCGCTGCAGCAGCGCGCGCCAGGCGTCTGGGGCAATCAGCCGCACCAGCGGAATATACGCCGCGACGAACCACGCGACGATCACCGTAAACCGCAGCGCGTGCCCCCAGCGGTGCCCGTGGATTTGATCGACCGGCACCAGGCTGCCGATCGCCATCGCGCTGGCGACGGCGATCACGCTGGCGAACATCGGGGCGACGTAGACGTGCCAGATGTCCCGCCACGTCCCCCCGCTGGGGTGGATGGCCACATAGAGGAAGATGGGGCCGATCAGCGCAAAGTAGACGGCGACGGCGATGCCGACCGTCGTCGCCGGGCGATGCCAGAGGCTGGGCGCGTTCACGTCCCCCATCAGCGCGCCGATGGTCACCAGCGAGAGGAAGACGACGGCATTGATGATGTTGGTCACCAGGATCACGCGGAACCGCCCCTGGGCCTGGATCAGGCTACCGCCCGGCGAAGCGACCACGCGGAACGCCATGCCAAGGCTCAGCGCCTGCAGCACGGGGATCGCGTCCTGCCACTTGTTGTCCTGGAAGAACATGCGCACGCCCGGATCGGCGACGCCCATCTGCAGGAAGCAAAGCGGCACCGCCACCAGCGCCAGCATGCGCGTCGCGTCGAGGAAGGCGCGGATCTGCCGTTTCGGATCGCTCTGCAGCTTGGAGAGCGCCGGGAAGAGCACGCCGGTCAGGTTGCCGGTGAAGAGCTGCATCGTCTGGATCGACAGGTTAAAGGCGAGGAAGTAGACGCCCAGGATGGCCTGATCAACAAACAGCAGGCCCAGAACGATGTAATCGCCCTGCCACTGGAGCATGAGGAAGAGATTGGAGAGGAACAGCGTCGCGCTGTCGCTGAGAAGATACTTCCAGCGGCGGATGTCCGGGTCCCATTTTACCGGCGGGCGCGCGGCGGACCAGAGGATCGTCAGCCGCGACAGCGCGATGATCGGCCGGGGAAGGACGAAGCTGTAAGCCTTGTACGGCCCGGGCAGGATCGAGGCGAAGAGCACCGTCAGCGCCAGTTGCGCCACCGCCACGCCCCAGTTGACGCCCGCCAACAGCCCGAACCGCATCTGGTTCTGGAGCTTGGCTTCGGCGACGGTGTCGAGGGACATCAGCGGGGCGCTGATCGCCAGGACGAGGAGGATTCCGACCAGCCGCGGTTCGTGGAAGAAATACGCCGCCGGCCACGCCGCCGCCGCCGTCAGCACCCCGCCCAGGATGCCCAACCCGACCGACATCCAAAACGCGGTATTGGCCCAGAGGTGATACGTCCGCTGGCGGTGGATCAGCGTCTCGCGCAGCCCCGCCTGCTGGATTAATCCGGAGAACCCCATCACGATCGACGCCTTGGCCCACAGCCCCAAATCGGCGGGCATGAGCAGCCAGGCGAGGACGACCTGCCCCGCCATGCCGACGACCTTCGAACCGAGGGTCTGGGCAATCAGCCAGACAAATCCGTGCGCCGTGCGGCGCGCGAGGTTATCACGCGACGAGGCGCTTGCGGCGCCCGAGGCATACTGTAGAACCGGCTGAGACAAAGACTTCTTACTCCTGGCCGTTCGGCGCGGGGGGGGACGGGGCACAACTTTAACCAGCCAAACCGCGGCGCACCAGACGCGCGCGACGCCGCATGCTTATGATCGTCGCAATGCCTTCATTCGCTTCCGGGCGCGGCCAAAAAGTCCGGTGCGCCGCGCGGTCGGCGTCCGATAAATGATCACGCGTCGGCAATCCACCCACCCATTGTTCCCGCGCGTCACGCCCCTTGCAACCAGCGGATTAATTCATCGGGCGAAATGAATCCCACGCGCGACGCGCCGGGCGTGCCGTCCGGTTGGAGCAACTGAAGCCGAGGAATGCTGGTCACGCCAAATTCCTGCGCCTCGGCGGGGAACTCGTCCACGTCGATCTTGACCGGCACGAATTGCGCAAGCGCCGCTTGCACCTTGGGGTCAGGCCACGTGTCGTGCTTCATCTGCTGGCACGGCGGACACCAGGAAGCCGTGAAATAAGCCAGCACCGGCTTCTGGCTCGCCGCCGCCTCGCGCTTCGCCTCCACCAGCGTTTTGCGCCAGGGGATCGTCTCCTTCGGCTCGGTAGCCTTTCGCCAGGTCGCGAATCCCACCATCCCCGCCACGATGACCCCGACGACGATAAGCGGTCGATAAGCGCTGTTCATGGAGAATATTAGGCGATACGCAAATGCCTGTCTTCCGCCTACTGCCTATCGCCTACTGCCTACTGTCTTCGGTTCCGTTCCCGCACGCAGGCGGGCGATGTTGCCGCGGTGCTTCCAGACCACCATCAACGCGACGAGCACGCAGAACGCCAGCAACGGCCAGCGTTCTCCCAATACAGGTTGCCCGCGCAACAGGGAAACCGCCACGTAAACAATCGGAAACGCCACCGCCCCCACGATAGAGGCGAGGCTGACGGTCCGCGACGCCGCGAAAAAGATGCCCCAGACCACCACCACCGCGATGGCCGCCAGCGTGTAATCGGGAAAAACCCCGACCAGCACGCCGGTGCTCGTCGCCACCCCTTTGCCCCCTTTAAAACCGAGGAAAAGACTGAACATATGCCCGAGAATCGCCGCGAACCCCACCGCCAGCCAAAGCAGGTAGATCGACCACAAAAGCGTATCCCCGCTGCGATGCACCAGCCACGAAGCCGCCAGCGTCGGGAGCAGCCCCTTTAGAAAATCGAGTGTGAATACGATTGCAAAGAAGCGCCCTCCCAGCAAACGCCCGATGTTGGTGGCGCCGATGTTGCCGCTGCCCGCCTTGCGCGGGTCGATGCCGTTGGCCAGTCCCACGATCAGCCCAAACGGAATCGATCCCAAAACGTATGCAATGGGGATCAGGATCAGCAATTGTTGCGCGATGGTCATGCGGCCGCAGGTTCTAACCGATCAGGCGGCTTAGAAAAATTGCCGGAGACGTGCTACGATCCCTCGGCGCGAGCGGCCCTATGCCTGAAATGATTTCGCCCGACATCCTCCAAGCCACCGTCGACGGGATGAATCTCCGTCCCGGCTCCTTAGCCGAGCAAATGGGCGGGCAGCCTTCGCTTCTCGTCTTCCTCCGTCACTTCGGCTGCATGTTCTGCCGGGAGATGGTGCGCGACCTTCGCCGGATCTCCCAGACTTTGCCGGGCTTTCCACCGGTGCTCTTCTTCTATCAGGGGACGGTCGAAGAGGGGCAGACGTTCTTCGGGCAGTATTGGCCCGAGGCACGGGCGGTCGCCGACGAGCCGAAGAAGTTTTACACCGCGCTGGGCCTCCGCCGGGCGACGTTCGGGCAGATGTTCGGCATCCAGGTGTGGACGTGCCGCATGCGGGCGCTGTCGAAGGGGAATTTCATCGGCCGGGCGGTGGGGGACCCGTGGATCATGCCCGGCGTCTTCCTCGTCCACGGCGGCGAGGTGCTTTGGTGCCACCGCTTCCTCCACCAGGGGGATCATCCGGATTGGTCGAAGATCCCGGCGATGGTTCCGGCCGTCGTTCACTGACCTTCGATAACCGGCTCGATGATGCCGCGGCGGACTAATTCTTCACGATTGGTGACGGGGCGCCAATTCAAAACGCGCTTGGCTTTGGAGCAATCGAAGGTAGCTCCTTGCGTGCGCGACTCCCAATCGCGGTAGCTGGGACGGCGGCGCTCGGGGTGGCGGATAAGCACTTTGATCAGCCATTTGATTACGTCAGCCAGATAGAACTTGCTGATCGTGGTGGGGCGGACGTCCAACTTCACTTTGGCGGCGCGCTCCAGTTCAGTGATGTATTCCCGAGCGGTGAGGCAGGGGTCGGCGACCAGGTTGAAAGATTCCCCCTCCACATTTGGCGCGTCGAGAAGTCGAACCAGGGCCGTGGCGACATCTTCAACGAGTACCAGTGGCAGGGGGTTTGTCCCATCGCCCCAAAGGCGGCAGATCGCGCCGTGATGCCACATGCCCACGCCCCAGTGGTACGGGCTCCCGCCGCGGCCGATGACGATCCCGGGCCGCGCGATGACGAGCGGCAACTTGCGCTCGCGATGCATGGCCATCAGCAGCGCTTCGCCGTGCGCCTTGGCGCGCGCGTAGAGATTCCGACGTTCGATCTTCGAATCCAGCGGCGTTGCCTCGGTGATCGTGCCGGCGCGGGCGCCGGCGTAGTAGGAATCGATCGTCCCCGTGTAGATCAACCGCTTCACACCCGCGGTAAGACAACGCTCGGCGATCAGCCGTGTGACGGCGATGTCCTGCGATTGGTAATCCGCCCACGTCTTCACCACGGGCCTGGCGAGATGATAGACGTGCGTGATGCCAGAGAGCGCCGCGTCGAGATCCGTCTGCCGACCGGCGTCGCCTTCGACGATTTCAACCAGCGGCGTCTGCAACGACGCCGGCAACCGCCCCTTGCCGCGAACCAGCACGCGCGTCGCGTGTCCCGCCGCAGTCAATTGCCGGACCAGTTCTTTGCCGATGAAACCTGTCGCGCCGAGCACCAATATCTTGGGTTGGATCGATGGAGACGCTACCGGCGCTGCCGCAACCCTTGGCGCAAGCGCGAGGCCCGATGCCGCGGCGATCCGCTCGCACAGCCCAATGACCGACGTGCCGAATTCGCCTGAAATCCGCGCGTCCTCGGCCCCGTCGATCGAAGCGTAAAACGCCTCGATCGCGCCGCGGATGCCGCTGCCGTAGGCGCTGCCGCGCTTGCTCAATTTCAACTTCGCCAGAATGTAACGGGCAAGATTCCCGCGCGCCTGGCGCAAGATCGCCCACGATTCGTGCTGGAGCATTGCGTAGCGATCGAGATCCTCGCCGTAAGTTGTGTGCCTGCGCGGGACGTAGACGTTGCGTCCGATGTCGCTCGTCGCGCCGCCCAAGGTCCCGCGCACGTCGATCGTCTGCCCGTCGAAACCGGGGATGAAGGAGAGGTTGACGTCGATGGCCGTCTGTCCGCAATACGCGCGGATCTGCCATCGCCGAAAGAAGTCTTGGCCGTTGGCGAGCCGGACCGGATTGCTCGTGCGCACGTCCAGTTCATCCGGTTCGCCCACCAGATCGAGCAGGTGCGCCGCGACGTGCGGGCCGATCTCGAGCATCACATTCCGCGGATCGCGCAGCAACCACGAATCAAACGGCCCTGCGGTGATCTGCGGAAGTTCGCGATGCCAGTTGATCGTCACATGATCGAGTCGGCCAAGAACGCCGCGACGCACGTCGGCACGCAGTTTCTGGTAACTCTCGGCGAAGAGGAAATTATGGCTGACACCCAGCCGCAGGTTCTTCTGCAGCGCGAGGCCGACCAATGCTTCACACTCACCTGCTTCGAGGCACATCGGCTTTTCAAGAAACGCATGCACGCCTGCCGCGAGGATCTCCGACGCGGCTTGATAGTGATGCTCAGGCGGCAGCAGGACGTGAACCGCGTCAATGGTGTTCGACGCGAGCATGTCGGCCAGCGACTCGAAGACGTGCGGAATGTGCTGTGCCGCCGCCAGTGCATCCGCCCTGGTTTTCACCCGGTCGCAGATCGCGACAAGTGAAAGACCTGCAGCCGCGCGAATCGCCTTCGCATGCCACTCAGCGATATATCCCGCCCCCAGCAAACCAACGCGCCACGGACCGGTGCGCGGCGCGCGCTGAGGCGCTGCGGTGGGAACGGTCGCGTTGATGGCTTCGATGCTCATGCGGGCTTGGTTTCTCCGTTGTACTCGATCGGGCGCTTCGGTTTGTCACCGCGGCGATGGCGAAGGAACTCCAGCACACCCAGCAAACCAGGCCACTTTCCCAGGACGGTAAAGATCGCGTATAGCCACGCGTCGCCCGCGCTCCAGCCGTGACGCCGCCCCGACGCGAAGATTCGCACCGCCAACAGCGGGTAACCGAGAAGGACGAGCAAACTCCACCCGCGCGTCCACCACGCAGGCAGCAGCGCGATCAGCGGAACGATCATCCCCCAAAACCAAATCCGCCGAACGTCGCGAACGAAATGTCGATCGGCCGTCTGGCCGTGCATCGCAGCGCCTTGCGCATACGCATAGCCCGCGCGTTTGGCGCGTCGCCACCACTGCGAGAAGCGCGTCATGGCCGCATCGTGCCGGGCCATCTCCGCGTCGAGCGACCAGACCTTCCAGCCGCTGGCGCGCAGGCGCAGGCAAAGCTCGTCATCCTCTGCAGCCGGCACGTCAGGATTGAAGCCGCCGACGTCGGCAAACGCCTTGACGCGCGCGAGAAAGATCCCGCCGCAGGCGCTGATCTCTCCAGTCGGCCGCTCCCATTCCAGCGCGCAGAGCGTGTTGTAGATCGATGCATTACGATCGCGCTCGACCAGCCGACCAGCAACGACGGCGATTTCGCCGTGCCCCTTCAAAAACTCGGTCGCCGTGTCAATCCAACCGGCGAACAACTCGCAATCGCCGTCCACGAACTGAACGTAACTCAGGTCCGGGTGCAATTCGCGCAATCGCCCGAATCCCTCGTTGCGTGCTCGCGCAGCAGTAAATGGTCGACCGCGATCAAGCTCAATCACTTCAATTTGCACACCGTGCGCGGCGACCACGCTTCCGTCCGTCGAGCCCGAATCGACGTAAACGATCGACACGTTCAGCGCGCGCAAGGACGCCAGCGACCGCGCCAGGCGCTCGCCTTCATTTCGTCCGATAACCACCGCGCCAACTTCCGTCACGTGATTCCTCGCGAGGCCCGCGCGCGCGCCGCGCCACACAGAGTTCTTTCGGCAGATACCGACTACGACTCTTTCGCTAGCGGCAACTCCGCCGCGCTGATCGCGTTCATCAGCGTCGCCCCCTCCGCGCCGACGCTGGCGATGATCTCCAGCCGCACGCCAAACCGCCCAGGCAGGTAAATCCCCGGCTCGATGCTGAAGACCATCCCCTCCTCGAGCGTTTCGGCATTGCCGGCCACCATGTAAGGCGGCTCGTGAACCTGCAGGCCCAAGCCATGGCCGGTGCGGTGCAGGAACTGTTTCCCATAACCGGCCGCCTCGATCACCGACCGCGCCGCGCGGTCGATCGCCTCGCACGCAACCCCCGGCCGCACCGCCGCAATCGCCGCCTGCTGCGCCGCCCAGACGGTCTGGTAAACCTGCCGCACCTCAGGCTCCGCCGGCTCGCCGACCGAGCATGTAACGGTGATGTCGCTGTGATAACCGCCCGTCTCGCGAATGCCGAAATCGAGGATGACCACATCCCCCTTTTGCAGCAGGCGCTGCCCGGTCTCGTGGTGCGGCAGCGCCGCATTAGGCCCCGACGCGACGATCGTAAACGCAACGGTGCAGCCCGGCGCTTGGGCAAGCAGCGCGCGCCGCAGATCCGCTTCCACGTCGCTCTCGCGCTGCCCTGCGCGGCAGAGCGCGACGGCCAGCGGAATCGTGTCGTCCACCACTTTCCCCGCCATCCGCAGGCGAACCAGCTCGTCCACGTCCTTGCACATCCGCAAACCGCGCAGGATTTCCGAAGCCTGATGAATGCGCGAATGAGGCGCGAGCTGCGTGAGATCCATCAGGAACGCCGCGCGGGCTTCATCGTCAAAAGCAATTTCCTTCGCGCCCCCGATCGCATCCCGCAGCGCCGGCAGAAACCCCTCCCCATCCGCCCATGACCGGATCGGCTGCCCCGGCAGCGCATGGGCCGCCACCTGCGGCACGTTCATCGCCGGCACGATCCAGGACGACGACCCGTTGCGCCGCACGATCAGCGCCAGCAGGCGCTCCGCAGCATGCCCATGCTCGAACCCCGATAAATAAAACATGGACGCGCCGGGGGTAAGCACCAGCGCGTCCACTTGCTTTTCTTCCATCGCGTTTGCGACACGATCCAGTCGTGACTGAGACAATTCCTGCATGACGCGCAATCTTATCACGTCGATGCCGCGCGGGTCAGGCGCGCTTCGGCAATTCCACGTGCTTCACCCGCACGATCCCGGGACTCGCCTTCAGGCGCTTCACCAGATCCTCACCTGGGTTGCTATCCGTCTTGATCAGCATCAGCGCATGCGCCGTCCCGTCCTTCTGAACCTCGCGACTGATCACCATGTCCGCGATGTTGACCTTTGCGTCGCCGAACATCGTGCCCACCGTGCCGATCACGCCCGGCTGATCCTTGTTCAGCACGACTACCATCGTCCCCTCCGGCACCATGTCCATCGCGAAGCCATCGATCCGCAGCACGCGCGGCAACCCGTCGGCATAGACCGTCCCCAGAATCCGGTGCGATTCCCCCGCCGCGCTGACGACGCGCACGCCCACGATATCCCCCACCAAGCCCTGCGGCGGCTCGGGCTCGTGAATCTGCACCAGCTCGATGTTCCGTTCGCGAGCAACGTGCTCGACGTTGATCACGTTCACCGGATCAGTCAGGTGCGGACGGAGCAGCTCCACCGCGGCCAGCCGCAGCAGCGTGTTCATGTGCTTAGGCGCGCGCGTGCCGCTGGCCCGCAACGTAATCTGCTTGATCCCCCCTTCGTTCACGCCGTTAAGCAGCATCCCGATCCGCTGCGCCAGCCCCATCAGCGGCGCCTCGTCAGGCGGCAGGTCCAGCTTGATCCCGCCCGCGTTCACCGCGCCGCGAATCTCGCCGGACTTCAGATACGCGATGATCGCCGTGCACGCATCCACCGAGACCGCCGTCTGCGCCTCATCCGTCTGCGCCCCCAGGTGCGGCGTCAGCACCACGTTATCGAGCTTGAACAGCGGATGATCCTGCGCCGGCGGCTCTTTAACAAAAACGTCAATCGCCGCCCCCGCGATCTTCTTTTCCCGCAACGCGTCAGCCAGTGCAAACTCGTCCACCACCTCGCCACGCGCATCGTTGATAACCAACAGGTTCGGCTTGACCTTCCCGCCAAACAGTCGTTCGCGGTTGATCAGGTGCTTGGTCCCCTCCCCGCCCGGCACGTGGAACGTAATCACATCGCACTGCGCGAGAAACTGGTCGAAATCGCGAAAAAGCAGCACTTTGCCATCCAGAGCGCTCTGGCCCGAGAAGTAAGGGTCATAGCCAATGACCTTCATCTCCATCGCCAGCGCTCGACTCGCCACCGTCTGCCCGATCCGCCCCAGGCCCACCACGCCCAGCGTCTTGCCCGCCAATTGCGTCCCCTGGTACTTCGCCTTCTCCCACTTCGCAGGCCCCGCCGAGACGTGCGCATGCCCAGCCGGAATCTTGCGCGCCAGGGCGAACATCAGCGCCAGCGCATGCTCCGCCGTGGAGAGCGTAGACGCCGCCGCGGTGTTGATCACCAGAATCCCCTTGCTCGTCGCGGCATCGAGATCGATCGTATCCACGCCGACACCCGCCCGTGCAATGATTCGCAGCTTCCCCGGATTCGCCAAAACTTTAGCCGGAACTTTGGCCTTCGAGCGGACGATCAGCGCATCGTAATTCCCCACTTCAGCCGCCAGTTGTTCGACCGTCAGCCCGATCTTCTCGTCGAATTCCATCCCCGAAGCTTTGAGTGCCTGCAAGCCTTCGGAAGCCAGTTCGTCCGCCACCAGAATGCGCTGTGCCATGCGTGTTGAACCTCGTATGGGGTGAAAGCGTGGGATCGTAAAGGCGGGCGGCGCGGGATGCAATCGCGTCAGCTCGTCCACACGCCGCGCATCATCTGCCCAACGCGGTTTGCACGATCGTGATCACCATCTCCACGCCCATCGCCGCCACCACGCCCAGCGTCACCCACCACCCCGGCTCGCCTGATCCCGCGAAGATCAGCAGGCACATCACGGCGTTGCTCGCATAGGCAAAGTAGACCGCCGCCGTCACCGCCTCACGCCGTCTCTCCTTCATGTTCAGCCACGTGACCAGGCCCACGCCCACCGCGACGATCCCGACCGCAATGAGCAATTGCAGTCGCTCAATCAGTTTTAACTCTTCGAACAGGCTCTGCAGCGCAAACGCCCCGGTCGCGATCACGAACGTCCCGCTGAGCGCAAACGCAATGAAGCGCTCCGCCCGCAACGGCGGCTTGTCGAACGTAAGTCGCAGCTTCCACATTGCCGCCACCACCCCCGCAAAGAATGGGAAGCCAATCAGCGCCAGCGTCCCCTCGCGCTGTCGGATCAACCACTCCTCCACCACCGACTCCGGCGAATAACCGTACGCGAACGGCAGAAACGGCGACACCGCCGCCGTCAGCGAGATGAGGAATAGAGTTACCCGCACCCAACGGGGATGAAGGATCGATTCCGGCGCGTCGCCGCGCCGATATTCCAGGATATTGAGCCCCGCAGTTGACGGCAGATTATCAGCCGAATTATCCATGTAAGCTAGTCTACACTATCACGGGACGCTTAGTGCAACGGATTTTGAATCCGTTGCCGAGTCATACGATTTGGGTATCAATCCACTCAAACATTGTATTGGACGGAATCAATCTTCTATCGAACAATTAGGACGTCAAAAGGAAAGGAAGACCGTTCGCAGATGTCCCGAATCGATACCGCTGTCGCCCCCGCGCATAAAGCCGTCCCGTCCCACCGCCGCAACCATCCGCACCGCATGCCCCGCGCCGCTGCCGCGCTCGCCAAACCGCTGGCGGACAAGCCGCGCCTCCTCGACGTCCGCGTCATCATGATCACGCTGACCGGCTTCTGCGTCTTCCTCAACGTCTACGCCACGCAGACGCTTCTCCCGCTCTTCACCAAGATCTTCGCCGCCAGCAAATTCCAGGTCAGCCTCACCGTCAGCGCCACCACGATCGGCATCGCGCTGGCCGCCCCGCTCGTCGGCCTGCTCGCCGAGCGCATCGGCCGAAAGCAGACGATGGCCGGCTCAGTCGCGCTCCTCACGATCCCGATCCTCTTCAGCGCTACCTCTCACGATCTCAATACGCTCATCGCCTGGCGCTTCGTGCAGGGCCTGGTCATGCCCGGCATCATCGCCGTCACCATGGCCTACATCAGCGAAGAATGGCACGCCGGTGGCGCGGCGGCGGTCATGTCTGCTTACGTCGGTGGTAACGTGCTCGGAGGCGTGACCGGCCGCTTCCTCTCCGGCGTCGTCGCCGACCATTACGGCTGGCGCGCCGCCTTCCTCGTCCTGGCCGCCCTCAACGCCATCGGCGCCGCGGCCGTCTGCCTCTGGCTCCCGCAATCGCGCCACGCCCACGCCGCCCGAAACCTCCGCGCCTCCGCTGCCGACATGCTCGCCCACCTCCGCCGCCCCGCCCTCCTCGCCACCTTCGCCGTCGGCATGTGCGCCCTCTTCGCGCTGGTCGCGACCTTCACCTACATCACGTTCTACCTCGCGGCCCCGCCCTTCCACCTCGGCACCCTCGCGCTCGGCTCGCTCTTCCTCGTCTACCTCGTCGGCGTGGTCGTCACCCCCGTCGCCGGCGGCTGGATCGATCGCCTCGGTCACCGCGCCGCGCTGGTCGGCGCAGCCCTCGCCGCCGCGGTCGGCGTCGCGCTCACCCTCTTCCCGTCGCTGGCGATGGTCATCGCCGGCCTCGCGATCTGCAGCACCGCCATCTTCATCTGCCAGGCCGCCACCGCCAGCTACTTAGGCGAAGTCGCCGGCAACGCCAAAGCCTCCGCCGCCGGCCTCTACACGACCTTCTATTACCTGGGCGGCACCCTCGGCGCAGCCGTCCCCGCCCTCGCCTGGAGCACCGGCGGCTGGCCCGCCTGCGTCGCGCTGATCATCCTGACATTGCTAATCGCCAGCGCGTTGGCCCTCCTCTGCTGGCACCGCGTCCCGCACGCCAAACCCGCGCCGCGTCAAACGCTAACCGCCGGCGACCTCGCCGTAGCGGCTGAAGCGTGAGCGCGCGGTACAATCCAAGCTCGCCACAATTCTCCGCGGCCGCGAGACCCGATGAGCATCAGAATTGAATTCGAACCCTCCCGCGAAGACTGGAAAGAAGCCACCTGGCTCTACCAGCGCAAGCGCGAAAAGCGGCACAGTCCCCTGCAATGGCTGATGTTCGTCGGCTACGCTGCCACCGCGCTGGGCTTCCTTCTGCTCGTCAAGCGCCCCGATGGCGGCGGTTGGGTCGCCCCGGCCGCCCTGATGGTTGTGGGGCTTTTCATCCCGCTTCGCCTGAACGCGATAAGGCATTCACAGCGGGATGATGCGTGGTCCGCGCACGAGCGCTTGACTCAACCTGCAGTCTGGGAATTCGACGACACCGCCCTCCACACCACCACCTCGCAGTGGCAGGCCACCCTGAAATGGAGCGCCTTCAACCGCTGGGTGGAAGGACCAACAGTGATCCTGCTCTTTTCGTCCGCCACTGATTTCAGGGTCTTCCCCAAGCGCGCCTTCGCCAGCGCCGAACAGATCGCCGAGTTTCGCCGTCTGTTGAACAGCAAGATCATCCCGGCATCCACGGGCGGATTCCCTGTCACCCAATTACCCTCGAAATCCGCTTAACACCGCACGCGCGCCACAAGCCTCCTAACTTAACCGCCCGCCCCGCCAATCCCGCCCGATTTGCATCGCCAAATCCCAAAGGCCGTGATACAAACCATCACGCCCATGAAACACCTCCGCTGGATCCCCTTCGCCTTCCTCGCCGGCCAGCACGGCTTCGCCATCTTCGCCCCCTACGCCGCCCTCATGCTGGCTCTGGGCCACCTCATGAACCGACGCCGCCGGATCCAAACGATCCGAGCCTGAAAAACGCCATCGCACCGGGTTCGGAGCTTCAAGCGACGACCCGGATGGGGTCGGCAATCGCGAGGCACTCTCATTAGAGCGCCGCTCAGAATTTATACCATCTGCTGCCTCACCGTGATCTTCACCTCAATGGGTGAGTTCCGCGCAAGTTCACCCAGCTTCGGCCGCAAATACTCCGCCGTGTGGCTCTCGCTGCTCTCGCATACTTCCTCAGGCGTCCCCGTCGCGATTACCCGCCCGCCGCCGTCGCCCCCCTCTGGGCCCATGTCGATCAGGTAATCCGCGCACTTGATCACATCCAAATTGTGCTCGATTACCAGCACCGTGTTCCCCATGTCCGCCAGCCGATTCAGCACGTTCAGCAGATTGTGGATGTCCGCAAAATGCAGCCCCGTCGTCGGCTCGTCCAGCACGTACAGGGTATGCCCGGTTGCCGTTTTGCCCAGCTCTGTCGCCAGCTTCACGCGCTGCGCCTCCCCGCCGGACAACTGCGTGCTCGGCTGCCCAAGCTTCACGTACCCCAGCCCCACGTCGTTC
>JAQGHM010000204.1 GCA_028291615.1 Phycisphaerales bacterium
AGGTCGCGGCCTGGGAGGCGGAGCGGAACAATGCCAAGGCCGCAGCCCGGTGGCAGTTCACGACCGCCGACGCCCGCGTCAAGCTCCGGCGGCTCTACCCGTCGATCCAAGTGTGATGGACTACTAGCGCGATTCAGTTTCGCGGTGGGTCGGAAGCCCTTGTTTTCTAGGGGTTTTCCTACTCATCGCGCCCATCTGTACGGTGTTCAAATAACCCCCTGCCCTTTGTGTCCCACCTCACCGAACCCGACGATACCCACCATGTGGTTCTACCAACCTTTACTGCTTTTTCTCGCCAGCAGCACGAACAGCGACTTGGCCAAGCAGGTCGAGTACCTCAAGGCTGAGAACCAGATCCTCAGGCGGCACTTGGGCAGGCGACCCTACCTCGACGAGCCGGACAAGCGGCTGCTGGTCAAACTGGGCCAGGCGATCGGCGAGCCGATACGTCTTCCAACTCATCGCAATTTGCGGACTTCGGGATCGGGGAGTGCGTTAGCCGCTGTTTCCTATGGTCCCGCGCGTGGGTCTAAATTGAACAACCGGACCTTGACGTTTCTCGCCGCCGCCGCATCAGCAAGCGGCGTTCCCAGCTCGCCAAGCACCCGTGAAACGGTCATATCCACGGCGGGGTCAGTCGTGACCCAGAACGCCCAGACCCGCTCTCGGCCGGCGAGTCGACTCGCTTCGCCACGGATGAAATTCGAGTCCTTTCCTCGTTCTCCCAGCAACGCAGGCATGTGGTCCAGACCGTATCGCGGCGCGTAAAACTCGAACGCCGGTCGGGCGGCGAACGGCACGTAGATCGCGTCCGTCGCGCGGCAGCGTGTGACGAGATACTCCAACGCGGGCTTACAATCCTCTTTTAGCGGCGGCTTGATGGCCCCTTTGATCGCTACGGCCGCAGGCTCGGCCAAGATTGCCGACAGGGTCAGTGGCGCGGCCCAGCGCCAGGGCGATGGGGTCTGTCGCCACAGCATGTCGAGCCCGGCCGCGACGACGATGGCGTACAAAGGTAACAGGAACAGAAGCAGACGACCTTCGAACGGGTACTTGTGCAGCACCGACGCCGCGAGGACGCACATCGCGGGCGCAAGGCACAGTCCCAGGAGCGCGCGGCGGCCGCCCCGTGCCAGCGCGATGCAACCGATGATAAACAGCGGGGTCCCAAGCCAGATGCCCGACACTCCGAACAGCCCTTTGAGACTTCGCGGCAGCGCCGTCAGGAGCCATGGCAGCGCCGCCCGGGGCGAATCAAGCGGCACCATCGCCGTCGACCAGAAATTCAACAGGTAATCATCGTGCGCGAGCGACCGGGCAAAGAGGTAGTAGTGCAGCGCGGCGCTGCTCGCCCCAACGATCGTAGCCGCGGCAACCAGGACGGCGAACCGTGGTCGCCGTTGGCGAAGCCCCCCGGCCGTCACGACGATCCCCGCACCGAGGATGACGAATACCGCCGGATGCGAGAACCAGGCCAGGATCGCTCCAGCCAAGCCGAACCACGCGACCGCCCGCGCGGTATTTCGATTGTCGTCGTCGCCGGCGGCTGCGACGAGCCGCAGGGCGCACAGCGCGATGAGCAGCGAAACGACGGTGTCGGAGGAATACTGCTTCAATTCCGCCGAATAGTGGACCGGGGATTTCGCCAGCGCCATAATTCCCAGCGCGGCCAATCCCGTCCTGGGATCCAGGAATTGCCGTACGAGGGCGAACAGCAGGAGCACTGCTGCGATCCCGCACGCCAGCGGCGCGAGCCGCAGCGCGAACTCGTTCACACCCAGGATCATCACCGCGGCGCGTTCGATGAAAAGGAAACCCAGCGGCGCGCCCTGTTCATATGCCAGCGGCCGGCAGAGTTCGCCAAACGAGCGGCCGACCACGTTCACGGCCAGGCTTGCCTCGTCCCCCCACAGGGAGCGATCGACTAGGTAAAGGGGCACGCGCACCGCGATCGCCAGAAACACGATCGCCCAGGCACACCGACGATGGACGGTAAGCCATCGTTCGCCTGGCGCGTGTACGGCCGGTCGACTCACGCGAACTTCCGCCAACTCCGGCGGGAAAACGTTCGTTGCCGGATACGTCTGCATTTACTCAGTTAGTGCCACGGTCCCAGGGAATACTTCCCCGAGAAATCCGAGTTATCTCCATCGGCGACCGCGGTCGCCCCCCGTTACGGGAGCGACGGCGCGGGTTGGGCGCGGCCGGGGAGGTCATAGCCACGAGTTGCGCAGAAGCCGGCCCGCGGCGAATGAGAGTTCGATGAGAGATCCGGAAAAGCGCGGCGGAAGTTTCTCCACCGCGTAACTCATGACTTGCCAAGCTTCAATTTGCGTGACCCTTCCAATGTAGGAAGGTGCGAAGAATGGCGCCAATCGGGGAGAGTTTACGGAGGTCGCTCATGTTCCTGCCACGGTTGTTCAAGAAGAATGCGGCAAGCAATAAGGCATCTGTTTGCTCCGTCGAAAGCCTGGAAGGCCGCCAGCTCCTGTCCGCGTCGAGTCATCATGCCCACCATGCGCACCACGCCCACCACGCGGCCCACGTCGCGTCGGTCAAGCGACAGGTGACGACCACGACGACCACGACCGGCACTGCGACGGATGACGCGACGGTTCTCTTCAGCGCGGCCCCGCAGGTCGTCCAGGACGGCCTGACCACCCTGGCGACCGCCGCCGGCGTTACGATCGCTGCCTCGACGCCGCTCGACGTCGATACCGACAGCGCGGGCGTGACCACCTACAAGGCAGTGGTGACGAACACCGCTGGCACCGACGTTCGCCTGATCGTTGACTCCACCGGGGCGGCGGCGACGCAGGCGGGCGGCGGTCACCATGACCATGGCATCCCGGCCGATGACGTGACGGTGCTGTTCAGCGCGGCGCCACAAGCTGTGCAAGACGGCCTCACGACGCTCGCAACTGCGGCGGGCGTAACCCTCGCGGCCTCGACCGCGCTGGACGTCGATACGGACAGTGCAGGCGTTACAACCTACAAGGCCGAGACGACCGACAGTTCGGGCAATGACGTTCACCTCGTCGTGGACTCGACCGGCGCCGCGGCCACGCAGCAGGGCCATGGCGGGCACGGCCAGGGCCACCACTGCTGAACCACAGGCCAGTGTTGTGATCGATCGAGAATTGGATTCAGGAACGCGGCGGCTAATTCTAGCCGCCGCGTTCCATTTCAAAATCAACACGTCGTGTGTTGAAGCCCTGATCCCACTTGCCAGGGAATGCCGACCGGCGGCTCCGGGATGCCGTGATGGCGAAACGAGATAACTATTCAGCGCTTCGTCCGCCGTGCGAATCCCGTCGATAGTACTCTTGTTCCAACCACACACCAGGAGATCAAGATGTCCGTCAGTCCAATCGGTTCAGCGTTATCATCCGCCGCCAAACACGTGGCATCCGGCGCCGCTGGCGGCGCCGGCAGTTCGGCCAAACCCAGCGCCATCGCCGCGGCGGTGGAGGAAGCCAACGAGTCCAAGGCCACGACGGTCAAGGAAGCCCAAAACGGCGACCAGGTCGCGCGGCAGAAACTGCGGGCGATCGAGGCTCGGGCACAGCAGGCCGCGCCGGCAAAGGCGAAGCCGAAGGCAGTAGAACCGGGCAAAGGCGCCGCCGTAGATCACGATGCCTGAATCGCCAAATGACATCGTGCAGGAGCGACCGCGATATCCACGGCGGTTCTTTTTTTGTTGGAAGCGTCGCCAAGTTGACGCTACATAGCGCCTTTGATCGGGGTCGATTCGAGCTGACAAGGGGCTCAACGCGAAGGGACAGCCACACCGCGCAATGCCCCGTTCGCCTTCAGACGCCTTTGCTCCATTTGGCCGTCCTCTTTTTGCACTGCCCGCGGCTTACGGCGACTTAACAAATACATCATCGTGCTGATGCCCACGACTCCGAAGATACATGGCTCGGGAACAGACGTGAGGTAAAGCGACGCATTGACGACGAGCTTGCCGTCATTTCCCGCGCCTTCGTCCCATCCGTCGAATAGCGTGTCATTAGGGTCGCCGGTCCCATCTTCGATGGGCGAGCTGTCACCGATCGCGACGAATCGCCCTAGTCCGTAGCTCCCGTAGGGCGCGAGCACATTGGCGTTGCCTTCGGGGGTCGCGCTCCAAACCGCCCCAGCTACTGAAGGGTTGGCTGTCGGGTCGATCGTGATCGTCGCCCCGTTGTGATAGACGAACTCGCTGACGGTTCCCGCCGCGCCGTGCGTGATGGGGTCCGCGGCGTTGCCGTCGATCGCGAACGAATCCGGCGAGACGTCAACGCTGTTGAACGTGATTCCCAGCGGATTGTGCTTCATGCCGTCGAGGGCGAGAAAATCGTTCCATACCCCGACGGAATCCAAGCCGTCGTTGTTCCGGTCAGAGCCGGCGTGATCGGAGATGGCGAAGATCGAGTTGCCTGCCTTGATGAAGGCGTACATGGCTGCCTTCTCCACGGCGGTGAACCTGATGTTCGGCTCATCGACGACGAAGACCTTGTAATGCGAGAGGTCCTGCGGGTTGGCGGAATTGCCGAAACTGATGGATCCGTTGTACGGCAAGGTCTCAACGCTCTTGCCACGCTTGACCAGTGAAACGCCCCACGCAGAGAGGGCGCCGTTCCAGTAAGTCTCCGTGGTTATGGACGTGATGCCGCTGGCGGCGGGCGTCGGGATTTGCTGCGGATTGGATTCGTTGCCGGCACCCGCGACCATAAGGCCGGATGCATCCGTGCCGAGGTTGTGCTGGCCTGCATGGATGACCCAATCGGCGTTAGCCGCCATCTCCGCCTTGGTGGCGTCGAACAGAAACGCTTGTGCCAAGGCAGTCCGCGCTCCAAACACCGCAACGAAGATCGACACGATAAGGATGAGGCGATACAAATGCGCTCCTAATTTCCCGTAGGAAAATGTCGCGCGGGGTTCATGCGACCTCTGCAAATTATAGTATACTGTACGCCCGACCGAAATCCTGCCGCTCTTACCGGCAAAATCGAAGCAGTATACTGCGCACTCCGAGTCGAGGGTATTCGAACCTAACGAGTGCAACGAAGCCAAGGCCGGTAGTCAGAACCGGATGAACAACAGTTTGGCTATCAGGGTAATTGCCTGGCGCGCCGATCGAGCGCCGGCGAAGCAGAGCAAGTCCCCCGCGGCGACGAACAGCGTCGTCATCGCGATGCCCGCCAGCCACCACGCCCACCCGTTTGTCCACACCCACTTTTGCCGACGTCTGGTGCGTGCCCACGTTTGATACACGACGATCCCTGTGCCGTGGTAGAGCCCCCAGAGCAGCCAGGGCGGCGACGCCGAATGCCACATTCCGATCGCCAGAAACGCTCCGTAGGTCGCGAGGTTTGGCCGTCGCGTCAGACCGAGCAGCGGCATGTAAACGTATGTCTGGCACCAACCGGAGAGGGTCATGTGCCATCGCTTCCAGAATTCGCCGATGTTCGGCGCGAGGATCGGGAACTGAAAATTCTCCATGATGCGAATACCGAACAGCCGGCTGCTTCCGATCGCCAGGTCCGAGTAGCCGGCGAAATCCATGTAAACGTACAGGTACAGTGCGATGGCATAACCCCAAACCTGGAATGTCGACAATACGTCCAACCGCTTAAGTAGCGTCCCGCTCGCCGCAAAATTAAAAGCCTCCCGGAGCACCATCTCCGAGAGCACGAATCGCTTGATCAATCCCTGGATGATGCGCCCCAATCCCTCGGCCGCCCCTTGGGCAGACCAGCGGTCGTCCAGGTTGGATATGAAGTGATCGTATCTCTCGATCGGACCTGCTGAGAAAGTTGGGAGCAGGTAAATATAGCAGAGGAATCCGGACAGGGATCTGTCGACGATTCTCCCGCGCGTTACCTCGACGGCGTAATGGATGAACTTGAACGAGTAATAGCTGATCCCCAGCGGCAGGTAGTACGCCAACCCGCCGCCGCCTTGCCGCTGAAAGAATTGGATGTTGGGGATGAGGTACTTGAACACGCCCAAATAAAGCAGTATCCCGCCAATCAGCCCCCATAAGATCCACCGGCGATCGACGCTCACGTCCTCGGCGGAAAGTATGCCGGTATCGGTGCCGGTGGAGGCAATGCCGGGATCTTTGTCACTCTGCTGGGCGCGCAAAAGGTTGGGCATTTCGCCCGCTGCCTGGCGCAGGGCTGCCGCCTGCGCGCGTTTGGGGGTTGCCAGAGGTGATAGATAGAAAAAGGCCAGCGACCACCCGAGCAAGACCAGCGCTGTGACCGGCGAAATCGCGACGATGTAAGCGATCGACGCCGCACCGAGAAACCCCAATCGAAACCGAACGGGCAACAGCCAGTAGACGACGGCCGAAGCCGCCATCACCATCCAAAAGGAGCCGCTTTGAAACATTCCTGATCCCTGTTCCCCAACCAGCCTGCACGGCCGATCATGGGCGCTCGTGCCGGCAGACCCGGCTTCCTACCTCTGGCGTGACCGCGTCCAGCGGTCTGTACCGGATCATGATTTCCGGGGGCTTTCGATGTGAGCCTCGATCAGCGCCGCCGCCGCACCCGCCGCCATCGCCTCGGTAAATCGCCTGCGACCCTCAGCGGTTCGCACGTGAATATAATCGCCATAATCTTCTCGGCGCAGCTTCGCCGCGCCTGCCAGGTCTAGCAGCGGCACGCGCTCCTCATGCGCGAACTGCGCCAGCTCCCCGTGATAGCGCTCGCACAGGCGGCGATACGCGCGCGTCGTCTTCCACTGGGTGTCTACGCGCGGGCTGAGCACCGGCTCGTACAGCGCCACCGTGATGCCCGCACGCTCCTTGAGGTGCCGCACCATGCGCCGGTAAACATCGAAGTTCGCCGGGGCGCTGGCGGCGTAGGTTTTTTCCCAACCGACGACGCGCCGCACCTTTCGGTCCCACTGCGTTTCGCTCCAAGTCGCCTCGTTGTCCACCATGTGCTGGTGCGCTTGGATCGGCCCTAAGATCAGATTCTTCACAACCCCCGGCCGAGCGGCGAAGAATCGGTAATTGTCCAGGAAGTAGTTGCCGATCTCGTGACGCGGGGTCAATCCGGCTAAAACGACCTCCTCCCGCAGCCGCGGCGAGTTGAATCCCAGTCTCGATGCGCGGGGCGAGTCCAATACCGTCGTGGGGGAAGCGAGATCGTAGGCGGAAATCTCGATCAGTACGGTGCCTCGCACGTGATCGCGTACGCAGTCGGTGACGGCGACCGCGTCCCAATGATCCAATCCGCCAGACGTCAGGAGGTACGCGCGGACCGGGGTGCCAAGGCGTTGGGCAACGCGGTCGGCCAGATCTTCCTCTGACGTGATTGCTTCACGGGGGGCGGAGTCTCCGATGACTAGCACGCTGATCCCATGCGGAGAATGCTGGGCTATGTCCAAGATCTTGGACGTCAGGAACGGATACTCGTCTCGGACGTTTACCGCGAGATAGCCGCCGGACTGGGCAACGACCCGAGGCGTAATCAACAAGGCGCACGCAACGAGCAGCACCGCCGTCACGCCCAAGGTAACTAGCACCGAGACCGGTGTTACGATGGTCGCGCCGCGCACAAATTCTGTTAGGCGGCCATGCGCGGTTGTCTTATCAGGCATTCGGCTCCTAGGTCTCCGGGGAACACGATTCACCGTCCAAATCTTAAGTAATCAGTCAGACGCCCCGGCCGCCTTTTTATAGCCAACTTATATCGGACGCCACGACCTGCCCCGACGCATTTTCCACCAAGATCTCCCGCGGCGGATCGTGGCTAATGAAATGAATCGGGCTGGCGGTCGGACCGTAGGCGCCGCTGCAGCGGACGGCGACGACGTCGCCGATCTCCAGCGAAGCAAAGCGGGCGCGTTGCGCCAGGACGTCGATCGAAGTGCAGAGCGGGCCATAGAGGTCGTATTCGCATTCGCCGCGCGCCGCGGTCGGATCGGTTTGCGACGCTTCGACCTTGAACATTCGGTAATTGCGGCGGATCACCGAACCGAGGTGGCCGCAGGCACCCAGGTGGTGATTCATTCCGCCGTCGCAAATCCGGATTTGCGCGCCGCGCGATTGTTTCGCACTAACGATCCGCGTCAGGTATACGCCCGCCTCGCCCACGAGGTATCGGCCCGTCTCCAGGACGAAGCGCGTCTGGGCGAATCGCGAGTGGCGGCGCATTTCGTCAAGCACGGAGGTCGTCGCTGCGCCGATGGGCGCCAGGTCTAGGGCGATATCCTGATCGTAATAAGGAATCCCAAGCCCGGACCCGAAGATCAGTTTCTCCGGGCGAAGATCATGCGTCTCGCAGACGCGCTGGAACAGCGCGGCCGTCTGCACGAAATTCTGCGCGATCGCTTGAGCGTCGAGGCACTGCGTTCCCGCGTATAGATGAAAGCCGCAAAGATCCAAGTTCTTCAGGTCCCTGATGGCACCAATGGCTGAGTCGATCTCTTCCTCGTCTATTCCAAATTGGCTTGGCCGTCCCGCCATCCGCGAGCCGAAGCCCGCAGGAACCTTCGCAGGAGCGATTCGGATGAGCACCGCCTGCCGCACGCCAGCCTCGGGCGCCAGGACGTTCAGCCGCTGGGCTTCCTGGATCGACTCTAGCACCAGCAGTCCCACGCGCGCGAGCGCCGCCGACTTCAACTCGCCATCGCGCTTCGCTGGCCCGGTGAAGCTGATCACCTCTGGGGGCCAGCCCTGGGCCAGGGCACGCGCCAGCTCACCCCCCGACGAAATGTCGAGCAGGTCCACGACGCCGCGCATCCGACGGAGGAGGGTGGGGTTCGGATTGCACTTGACCGCGTAACTGATTTCGAAGCGCCCGCCAAATGCGTTTCGCAGGTCGCGCGCGCGGTCCCGAATTTGATCGAGATCGTAGACGAAACAGGGCGTGCCGAATTCCGCGGCGATCTTGGCGAGCAGTTCTCCCATCAATCGCACCGTCCCGCATCAGGTTCGGCCAACCTGAACGCGGCCCCATATCGGTCGCGAAATCGTCCGGCCAATTCTTCGACTTGCGCACGAAGCACGTTTTGATCGAGCAACCGCTTGAGGGCGAACAGCCCTTCAAACAGGGCTAACCCTGAAATCTGCCTTGCCCCCTGCGATGCCTGTGCTGCGGCCAACTGCGCGCGGGCGTGTGCCTTGGTCAGATGGTACGCGGTGGCGTAAAAGACAGTGGTCGGGTCTTGTCCAATAGCCGCCGTGATCGCCAGAAACTTGTCCATCTCGCCAAAGGGGATCGTCGTGAGCTGGCAGGCTCGCGGGAGGGCGTCAAGCGATTCGAGCTCTTCGAAGATGCCGAAGTTCGGGTCCACGCCGGTCAGCCGCCCGTCGATGTCGAACAACGGCAACAGCGGGTACAGGCGGCAGACGGTCGTGCGCGTGGCGTGGCGGCAGGCGCACCCCGCCGATGATGTTCCCACCATGAATTCAAGCCGCATCGTACCGCAAGCGAGCGGGTACTCGACCACGCGGTGTTCGCCGCCGGGAAATTCGCCAAGCCACCCTTTGTGCTGAAGGTATTCGAATTCGCCGGGGAGAAGCGGCAACTCCTGGGCGTGACTGCGACCCAGCAACTTCATCTGCGACTTGTAGCGGCCGAAGTTGCAGCAGTTTGCGTCGCCGCAAAGGGTCCAGCACCCGGGCGAATAAACCAGGTCGCTCGCGTAGATGATGTCAAAACGCCGAAGCGTCGCCGGATCGAGCACGCGCGCTACCCGCCCTTCTTCGTTTGGACATAGTCGAGAATTTTTTGAATCGAGTCCAGGTTATCCAGCGTCACGTCCCATGCGTCCATTCGGATCCCGGCTTGGGTTTCGATAAAGACCATGAGCTCGACGATGCTGAAGGAATCCAGAAGGCTTGAGGAGAAGAGCGGCGTGGCGTCGTCCACGTCGTCCGCTTCGAGACCCAATCTGTTCTTCATGTAGTCCAACAATACTTCGCTGCTGATCGCCATCTTCTTCCTCTGAACTCCTCTCAAATCACAGTAGCCGATACGCCCTTTGTCGCCCGGTCCATCAGCGCCGGCCGATCCGGTTTGCCGTTTTCCGTGCGCGGTATTGATTCCATCGCGATCACTTGCGACGGCACCATGTACGAGGGAAGTCGGGACATCAGGGCCGTGCGAATCTGTGCCGCCGCTGCCGCCAGGTCAGCGGTGTTGAGAGGCACGACGAACGCGACGACGCGGGTATCGCCGTCGGCTTCCTTTATGCCTACCACCTCCGCCTGTACCGCCATGCCCGTGGCCATGACCTGCTCGGCGATTTCCGCTGGATAAACCCGGTTTCCCGACACCTTCAACATCCCGTCGCGGCGACCTTTCAGATAAAGAAAGCCTCGAGCGTCGCGATACCCCATGTCGCCCGTGAACACGGCAGCGTCGGCCGGATCCTCTGCACCGCGAAACGGATTGGGCCGCAGCTTGTCGTCCACGTCCTGGCCACCTAGGTAACCCAGCATCGTCCCAAGCCCAGTATGGACGATCTCCCCTTCTTCATTGGGCGCGCAGGGCGAACGGTCGGCGCGGACCACGTAGATGCGGCTCCCGCCAAAGGGCCGGCCGACGCTCCAAGACGCCGAGGCAAAATCGCTGGGATGAAGGGATGCGGATCGGAATGTTTCAGTCTGGCCGTACGTCTTGTAGATCCCCACACCCGGCATGGCTGCGGGGAGCTGCTGTAACTGCTGCCTCGTCAGGTCGCCGCCGGAGACCGTGATGTATCTCAGCGCGGCATGAGCTTTGGCCACGTCAAAGGAAAGTCCGGACCGCAAAAGGTCCGCCCAGACTGCGGGCACTGCGGAGATTCCAGTTACCTTGAATTCAGCCGAAGCCTTGAGGATGTCGACGGGCAGAAAGGAATCCATGAGCACCACGGTGCACCCACTTACGAGTGCGGAAAGCAGTTGGTTCAGCCCGACGTCAAATGAGAAGGGAAGGACGTTCAGCAGGACGTCAGCGGGGGTGAGTTCGTACCACCGAGCCTCGGCGACGACGCGATCCGACAGGTCGCGGCGCGAGACAAGCACACCCTTGGGGGCGCCCGTGGAACCTGAAGTGAACAGGCAACAGCCCGGACTGCTTTCAGAAGCGGTACTAGCAGACGGGTGATTCAGCTCGGAAGCCGGTTGCCAATAGTCGATGTCTAGGTGTTTCCTCAGCGCATCAATGGTCGTTTCGTGCGCCGGTTGCAATGCCTCGTCACGGATGACGCGCCACCGGGTGCGCTGGATTGAGTCCGAGGTGATGCCATCCCGCGCCGCGCGGAACGTCATGACCGCAGGACCGTCAACAAGGGCCGTCGTTTGCCCTATGCTTTCCATGATGCGGCTGATCTGCGGGAGCCGCAATTTGCGGTTCAGGCACGTGAACGCTTTGCCGGCGCCCAGCGCACCAAGCATTGCCGCAACGCAATCGGCCGACTTACCCAGGAGCATCGGAATGATCGCGGACCCTTCTGCCTGGGTGCCTATGGCCGCAGAGAACGCTTGAGCCTCCCGCGCGAGCTCGCCGAAGGTCGTTGCCTTGGATGCGCGGGACCCGTGATGGTGCCAGAGCGCAATCGCCCCGGGGCGGCGGGTCGCATGTTCGTGAAACTGGTCGAGAAGGTCGGTCATTTCAACGTTGCACTAGTGCATATCAATGAACAGGAGCTTTGCGAAGAGTTGCACGGTCTGCGCAGTGTTGCGACCGCCGCCGAAGGTGATCAGATCCCCGGCGCTGACAAACAGGGTGGTGACAGCGACGCCGGCGAGCCAGACCGGCCACCGTTGCACCCAGACCCACTTGTGCTTCCGCTTGGTCTTAACCCACGCTTGATAGATGAAAATTCCTGTTGCGTGATAGAGTCCCCACGCGATCCATGGTGGACTGGCCGAATGCCAGAGCCCGATTGCGACAAACGCGGCATAGGTTGCCAGCATCGGATGCCGCCAGAGGCCCAGGACGGGCATATATACGTAGGACTGACACCAGCCCGTCAGCGTCATATGCCAGCGCTTCCAGAATTCTCCGAGGTTCGGGGCTAAAAACGGGAAGTTGAAATTCTCCATTATCTCGAGGCCGAACAAGCGGCTGGCGCCGATCGCCACGTCGCAGTAGCCGCTGAACTCCAGGTAAACGTAGAGGTAACTTGCGATCGCGACTCCCCAGAGGCCGGTGGTCGAGAAGGCGGAAAGGGGACGGGCGCCGAACCCGAAGATCGGCGTCCGAAATGCATCGGCGAACAGCATCTCGGCAAAGACGAATTTCTTGATCAAGCCGTGGATGATGCGCGTCAGTCCCTGAATTGCCATCTCCGATCGCCATTGTCCCGCCCGCCTAGCGATAAAGTGATCGAAGCGTTCGATCGGACCTGCCCCAAAAGTTGGGAATAGGAAGACGTAACATAGGAACGTGCCCAGCGAATGCTGGCGAATATTGCCACGCGCCGTCTCGATCGAATAGTGGATAAACTTGAACGTGAAATAGCTTATGCCGAGGGGGATGAGATAGTCCTGGGTCCCCAGGCGATTGGTTGGGGTGAACTCGGGAAGGATGTATTTGAACAGTGCAAGGTAGGCTAGGATCCCCCCAATGAGCGCCCAGAGAATCCAGCGATCGTCCCGGTTGGTCGCTTCGGGTTGGGCCATTGCCGTGGATGGAGCGTCGATCGCTTCATCCGATCCCGCGCCGACGGCGGCATGTTCCCTCACTGCTGCCATCGCGGGGGCGATGGCAACGATTGTCTCCGGGCGACGACGACGCCGGCTTAACGGCGTTAGCCAAAAGAATAGCATCGACCACCCCAGCAGCGCGGTCGCGTTCCACGGGGATTGTACGGCGACGTAGACCCCCGAGACGCAGGCGAGGAACGCGAGCCGCACGCGGGCGGGCAAGATCCAATACACGACAACGGAACCGAGCAAAATGAGCCAGAATGTGCCGGTCTGAAACATCTTCCTCGCCCTACCCGTCAGAGGTTAGAACCCCTCGTACTGGAAGACTCGCGCGCCCGTGGAAAGCGCAACGAGTTTCGCGATCGCCAGGAACAAAAGCGTCCCCAGGGTGACCGCCTGGCACAATACGCCCAGAAGACGCCAGAAATTCACAGGGACTTCTCCTTTTCGTCTGGCAAGCCAGCGAGCAGATTCGCCACGCGGTGCGCGAGGACGCGCGTAAAGCGGGCCCGGGCGCCTGAATCGTAAACGTGGATGTAGTCGATGAAATCGTCGGGTCGCAGTTCGGCTTCTTCGACGAGACCCAGGATGGGAACTTTGTCGCTTTCGGCGAGCCGGATCAGATCTGCCTTGTAACGGGCTCGCGCAGTACGATCGCGAGCGAACCCTGCCCACTGGGTCTGCGCTCTTGGGTTTTCAACGGTTTCGATGAGCCCCACTCGAAGCGCGGGGTTACGCCGCAACCGATCGATCATTCGACGGTAGACGTCGAGGTTCGCCTCCTCGAAGCGCCCGAAGTGCTGCTCCCAGCCTACGATCTTCCGCCCCTCGCGTTTCCACTTGGTGTCGGACCAGCGTCCGCTTTCATCGATCAGGTGTTGGCGTGCCTCGCAAGACGCATTAAACAGATGCGTCACATTGGACGATCGGGCCGCGAAGAACTGATAGTTATCCAAGAAGTAATTGCCTACGCGATGGGGGCGCTTGACCCCCGCCATTCGCAACTCGTGGTCGAGCGTGCGGGACTTAAACCCCAGTCGATCCAAGGTTGTCGTGTCGAGGATTGGCCGGCTCCAATTCAACGCATTCGGCGAAATCTCAAGCAAGATGACTCCGCGCAGGTGGTCTCGCAAGAGATCGCTCAAGGCGACTTCGTCGAAATGGTTGAGGCCGCCGGCGGCAAGGAGATTTGCGACAATCGGACGGCCCGCGTCCAAACTCACCAGCCTCGCCAATACCTCGGGACTTGTGATTGCCTCGCGGAGCGACGAATCACCAATCACGGTAACGCTGAGGCCAGTCGCCGGAGCGGATGCGATTTTCAGGGCATGCGCGGTGACGAAGGCAAACTCATCTTGCGAGTTCGCGGCGAACAATTCAGATCGATTCGCCATGACTTTGGGTGTAACCAACAGGGCGCCGCTGATAAAGAGTGCTGCGACGACTAGCAACGCGCCCGCCAATGCCCCGAGCGACGGAGTGGATACCCCGTCGACCCATTGGCGGAGTCGACGCGGAGGCGGCTGCTCATGGCCCGACTGGGAAATGACCATTTGTGATGATGCCTTACGGCTAGGGAGTAGTGGCCGTCTAGACTGATCTCGGGACGTGGCAGACACGAGGGATTTCCAAGAACAAGTCGAACTTAACGCTGCGCGAAGGCAAGTCAATGGGGGGCGGTTGAACCCCGACAGGCATCCCGGATTGAACCGACCGTAACATTAAGGGGGGGGCGCAAGCGGTCATTCCCGACATGTCACCGCACGGAGACTATCGAGAGTATTTCCCTTCCCAGCTGTAACCGATGCGGGTGCTTCTACGCCCCGTGATGCGGCAATACGGTCAGCCTCATTCATCTGAACTTCACGTTGATAATGAGCCGCACGCTTCTATAGAAAACCCAAATTTTCCGGGAAGTTTTTCGTGGCCGCGGGGCACTAACGGGTAACCAGATTGCGCGCATGAAAAAACCGAACAATCGTCGCCCCTATTTGCAGATGGTGACAGTTGCGCGTTGAGACACGGAGACAGATAGCTCAAGTCGCAGTTCCCATTGCCTTTTGCAGGTACGGGCGGTGCCCTCACCATCGGGGCGCTAAAAGCTATGGAGCAACGATGCGATCTCGTTTGAGCGCTTTCGTGTTGGCGGCCGTGGCAGTGGCTGCGATTGCAATGGTTTACGCCGGCGCACAGCGAACAGAGACAGGACCGGCCGCTGGCGAGGGGGTGAGCGGGACGCCGATGCGAACCTTTTCCGGTGGCCGCATCCGCGTCGCCACCTGGAATATCGATGGCGGCCGCGGACTAGATGGACAAGAAGACCTGGGTCGCTGCGCCGCTGAGATGCGAGGTTTTGATTTGATCGGGCTCAACGAAGTTCACGGGTGTTCGCTGACGGATCGGCGCGATCAAGCTCAAATCCTTGGCGACGACCTTCACCTGGGATGGTTGTTCGCTCCGACAGAACGTCGTTGGTGGCACGACGACTTCGGGAATGCGCTACTCACCTCGTTGCCCGTAGATCACTGGGAACGAGTTCCGATCTCGACTCCCGGCCTGGACGCGAACCGCAACCTGTTATTGACCAAGGTTCGTGTTGGTACGCAGATCGTGAACGTTGTCGGAACGCACATAAGTCGACACTCGGGCCAGGCGATGGAGCTGCGCGGGATCGTTGACCTTTTTCTCCGTCAAGAAGAGCCGGCGTTGTTATTCGGCGATCTTAACGCAACCGACGATGCGCCGGAAATTCAACGCCTGCTTGGCAGCCCGGGCGTGACAGACGCGGTGCGTTCCGGCATGGGTGCGCGGGCTCCAAAGCACGTTGAATGGATCGTCGTGCGCGGACTGCGGTGCATCGACGCGGGTATCCAAGCAACGCGGGCATCAGACCATCCGATCATTTGGGCAAACCTCGAGGTTGGGAGGTAGGCGTTGACGTCCGGCACCCAGTCCTCCTGCAACATCCCCCCCTGCGACGTCAGCGTCGAACCGACGAAGTGGACGACCACCGACCTCAGTCATGCCTCCGAAGCCCGATTGTTGATGTCTGTTCGCGGCCAAATCGCGTTGGTCGCGATCGTCCTCTGTGCGATTGCGCTAAGGGCGGTTCTATTCTTCGAACGTCTGTCGTTTTGGAATGATGAGGCGGCGATCGTCATCAACCTCGTTGATCGAGATGCGCGCGCCTTGTCTGCGCCTTTGGACTATGCGCAAATCGCACCCCTGGGTTTCCTCTTAATTCATAGGGTGCTGCTCGGGACCCGCCCACCGGACGAATACCTGTTGCGCGCCCCCGACCTGGCCGCAGCCGTGCTGGGCGTGATCATATTCGCCGTCGTGGCAAAGCGGGCCTATTCCACTCCAGCAGCACTTTTCGCCGTGGCACTGTTTGCAGGCTGCGGCCGAATTCTCCACAACTCGATCCAAGTCAAGCAATATGGATGGGACGTGCTGGCAAGCGTCATCCTGATGTTGTTCGTCGCCGGACCTGATCGGGATCGTAATGACAAGCCGATCACATTCGGAATCCTGGGAGCCATACTTTTTTGGTTCTCCTTTCCGGCGGTCTTCGCCTTCGCCGCTATCTGGCTGGCGATGACCCTTCGCATTCGCGGGGCGGTAAGGCCGACACTACGGTGTGTTGCCAGTCTCTTGCCGGCGGCGATCTCCCTGAGTGCGCTCTATCGCGTTACGCTCGCCAAACCTCAGGATCCCTATTTTTTGCAATATTGGGCAAGTGCGTTCCCCAACGGAAACAATCCCGTTGTCTGGCTCGGACGCCAGATATATAAACTTTTTGATTACCCTTGCCCGGGCGCCGGATTTCTGCTGTTTGCTGCCGTTATTGCAGGCGCAGTGTGGCTGTGGCGCGATGGACGGCGGACGCTGGTGATGATCTCGATCGGGATCGTCGCCGGCAATGTATTGGCAGCCTACCTCGGCCGATATCCCTTCACGGGCTCGCGGGTGACGATTTACTTCACGCCTTGGCTGTTTCTCCTCGCGGGTGCCGGGCTCCGCCGAGGGAGCTGGCCTGCTGTACTTGGACGATGGTCGTACGTGCTTCCCATGCTTTTGCTGACCTCGATGGCGGCACCCACGTTGGCCCACGCGTTCAACCCGCCGACGCAGTCCACGATGCGTCCGGTCGCTGGTTTTGTGAAAACGCATTATGGCAAGGACCAGCCGATCTTCCTGATCGCCGACGGTGATCAGAGCCGGGACCGGATCACCGGCCGGTATCTCGAATTCCTCTGCTACTGGCGCAGCCCGCCAGCCGGAGTGGTTTTCGGATTTCCAAATGCCTCGACAATTCCGGCCACCGAGTTTTGGGTTGTCTATTCACGCGGGAACCGGAGCCGAGCGGAAATTGAGTCGCGGCTTCGGCCGATCGAACGGGAATGCCTGAGGGCGGATGAGTTCCGCACCGAGCTGGCGGGGGCAATTCTGTTTCGCAAGATGCCTCCGGATTCCGAACCGAGCGACCGATATCAGTCGATGAACACCGCCCGGCTGCGCGAATTATCCGCTGAACCGGAGTGAGGCTTGCGCCATGCAAACGAACCTGTTGAAACGCGAGCCCAACTTGTGCAGCAACGCCGACGACGCGCGCGCCGAGGCAACGCTTCGGGGAGGCCGCCTGCTATCGACCAGATCGCGGCGACGCGGCACGGCATGGAGTATGTGGGGCATCTTTCTAGTCGCCGCGGTCACGTTCGCAGTAATCGCACCCGTCGTGCCACGTCTTGAATTCACGGGCGGCATGGAAAATGCCAACGTGGCCACTGCCCTGGAGGCGGCCCGCGATGGGCATTGGCTCATTCCCACCCTGAACGGGGAGCCGCGGACTGAAAAGCCGCCCTTGGCAGAATGGATCACGGCGATGGGAATCCTCTCCTCTCATTCGCTGGCGTGGGGCGCCCGGTGGCCAACTTTCATCATGGCATGTCTCGCGATCGTAGCGGTCGGTTGCCTCGGACGGATCCTGGCCGGCCCGCGGGTCGGTTTGGTCTCGGCGATCATTTACGTAACTACAGGTTTTTTTCTGAAGTTCTCGCGCCAGGCGGCTTACGACATGCCGTTGGCGCTGTTTGTCGTGATGGCGCAGGTCTTCGTCGCTCGCGCCCTGTTTCGGAGGGATTGGTTGAAAGGCGGTCTGGGCGCGGGGATTTGCCTGGGACTGGCGTTGATGACCAAGGGGCCTGTGGCCCTGCTGGAGGTCCTGGTACCCGCATTGGTTTACGTGTTAGCAACGCGACGGAGGCCTACGCGCAGTCCGATTGACCGGCGATATTCGCACCCACTCTTGGGGATCGCGATCGGGACGAGCGCGCTGCTGATGGTGTCACTGCCTTGGACGATGTACGCCGCGGCGCAGTTTCCCGATCGGTTGCAGCAGTGGACGGGCGAGGTTACGCGACAGGTGGAAGTCGCACACCAGTCACGCAGCGCATGGTACGATTACATTTGCGTCGTGCCACACATGTTTCCGTGGGCAGCCTGGCTGTTCGTCGGTGCAACCGGCGCGTTGGTGCAGTCGCGACCTTCCGCGCGTCGTATTAGATTGGCTCTGTTCTGGTTCATCGTTCCACTGCTGGTGATGAGTTTCTTCCCCGCGCGCCGGGATCGGTATGCGCTCCCGATGGCGGCCGCAGGTTCGGTACTTGCGGCTTGGGGCTTGTGCACCCAGCTGCGCATGTGGCGCCGACCGCTTCGGCTTACTCGAGTCCTGGTTGCGTCGCATTTCTGGGGCGTCGCGCTGATCGTACCTTCGATCGCAGTGATCGCAGTCTATTGGTGGCACACGCCCACGGGCAACACAACCTGCTCATTTCCGGTGGCGGGCGCGGTCACGGCGATCAGCACGATATTGGTTTATGTCGCGTGGCGCGGACATTGCCGGGGGGGGCGGTGGTCGCTGCTCGTCGGGACGGGGTTCATCATGCTGATTGCGCAGGCATTTTTCATCGAGTGCTATCGCAATTCCGACGGGGGCCGCAGTGCGGCCAAGCCGTTTGTCGAATCGCTGATGGCTATCTACCCGAACCTAATCGTTTATAACCCCGAGCCGGGAACGAAGAACCTGCCCACCGAATTCAGCATCTATTTGAATGCTCCGGTGATCAGACTCAGTTCCTCGGCTCGCCTAGTGCCGGGAGCGAGACCGCAGATCATCCTTCAACCCTCGTCCTCGCCGATGGCAGAGCCGCCCGAAGGCTTTTCGACCTGCGCTTCAGCGCACGTCAGCGGTCGCTGGTTCCACGCGTATCTGCTCTCGTCAACGTCTCAACAATAATCGCTACGGTCGAGCGTCACCCCACTCGGTCGGGCCTAGGTAGAATCAAGATGTTGCCAAGGCAACTTTCATTTGAGGAGCCCTTGGAATTAGTGCAGCCAGATTCAGATTCAGAACTCGGAGACGGCCGGCGTTCGATCGCGCGGAAGTCGATCGCGGCAAGTATCGGGGTAACCGTCGGTGTCTTCCTGGCAATCGCGCCGCTGCTGTCGCGCGTTGAGTTCTGCAGGACGCTGGAGAACCTGAACGTTGCAACTGCAATCGAAGCACGACGCGATGGCCACTGGCTAATCCCAACCCTCGACGGAAAACCGCGAACAAAAAAGCCGCCGCTGACCGCATGGCTCACCGCCGCGGCGATACGCCAGTCGACCCTGCACGACATGGCGAGCCGCTATCCCGCGATCCGTGAGCCAGCCGACGACCGACTGGCGGGTGAGGTCCGCCTCGCCGCGCTCTTGGCCGCCTGCGCGATGCTCGCAGCGACGTACGTCCTCGGCTCCCAGATCGACGGCCCGCGCACTGGCGCGTGCGCGACGGCTGTCCTGGCCAGTTCGCTGGTCTTCCTCCAACACGCTCAATTGGCAACGACCGATATCCAGCTAGCGCTATGGGTCACGATAGCCAACGCGATGGTTGCGTCTGCTGTCCTTGGCGAACATCGGTGGCGCGGCTGCCTTGGCGGGGGCATTGCAATCGGGATAGCCTGCACGTGTAAGGGGCCTGTGGCTCTGGTCCAGACGGTGCTGCCGTTGGCTTGCTTTCTTGTATGGCGAACGTGGGTCAAACCTACGAGCCAGCCAGCATCGTCCAGAGTGGCGCGATGGGCCATCCCCATCATCTGCGGATCACTGTTAGCCCTGGCCGTCGTGCTGCCGTGGCCGCTGACGGTCCTGAGACGAAGCCCGGATCAGCAATGGCGCACCTGGTTAAATGAGGTCACTGGAAATGATGCACCCGCTCGGTCAGAGCCGTGGTTTCAGTATCTACTTTTGTTCCCCATCGCTTTGTTCCCCTGGTCGCTTTTTGTCCTTGTAGAGTTGTGGGCGATCCTCGGGCATATCGGACGAACTATGGCCTGTCGGTGGATGACGAATGCGGCCGCGCGCACTCACGCGGCAATGGCTCTGACTGCGCGGAAACCCGGACACGCATTTGCGATGTTTCTGATTTTGGCATCGATTTGCGTGATGAGCGCATACAAGGACAAGAAGCTTCGGTACCTGCTTCCCGTCGCTGCGCCGGCTGCCGTCCTTGTGGCAGGGTCAATACGACGATTGGCCGGGGAAGGACATCGGTGGCGATTGATGCGGAGATTGCATTGGACGGCAGTGGCGGTCATCGCCGTCGGGCTGCCGGTGGCGGGGGGATTTGGAATCGGCGGAGCGACTCGCGCCGGGGATGGTGGACCTTGGTATGACCGTGCCACGGCAGCAACCGCCGCCGCTGCTATGGCGGCGCTCGTACTTTTGGGGCTGCGCATGCCCCGTTGGGCTGGGCTGGCAGGTTGCACTTTGCTGATCATGCTGCTGACCAATGCGCTATTCGTCATGGGCTATGCGAAGAGTCAACCGGCGCGGGCCCCGCTTAAGGCGCTCGCGGACGAGATTTGGGCGCGGTATCCGAATGCGGTAATGTACGATGCGCTTCCCGGTGGTGAGCGGGCGTCGCTCGACTTGTCGATTTACCTGAACCGTATCTCCCGCTCGATTGATCCAGTTCGGCTTCCGTCATTGGCGTCGCGGGTGGAGCCGCAGATTGCCGTGATGTTGCGTCGCGGCCCGACCTCGCAACCCGTGCCGGTAGCGCCTCCCGGGTGGCAACTCCTGATGCAGGTTCGGCGCGGCGCCGAGGACTGGTTTGCGTTCGTCCTGCCCCCGCGCGCGGGGGCGCCTGATTCGCGATGATCCCATGGCTTCTACAGAGTTAGTTATCCAGGGAGAGTTGGCCGCGCATGCTCGGCAGGCACCCGCTTCCCGTCGACGTTGGGCTCTCGGCGGCTGTCCACTGGCCTTTTGGCTTGCGGCAGCAGGATTGCTGTTGACACCGATTGCCGTGCCAGCGGTGCGGCGGACACAAGAGGCTCGCGTTCTGGAAACCGCAAGGGAAATGCTCGGCCGCGGGTTCGACGGCTGGATGATCCCCCATTTGAACGGGACGGTTCGCCTGCAGAAGCCGCCGCTGGCATACTGGTTTTCCGCCTGCGCATTCAAACTCGTCGGGGTCAGCGAAAGAACGGGGCGCATACCGGGGGCATTGGCAGGCGTGCTTACCCTGATCACAACGTTTGTCGCGGCCAAGTGGCTGTTCGCATGGCGAACGGCATGGTTCGCAGCGATCGGATTGCTCGGTAGCTACCTGTTTGCCAAGCACGTTCAATTGGCCGAAACGGATGGATTAGCGACGCTGTTTGTAACTGTCGGCGTCGTCGCCACCTGGCGGGGCGTCGGTCGGCGTTCTCATCGTGGGACTGCCAGTTTCCGAACGCCGACGCACTTCTGGTATTGCGCCGGCGCGATTGCGATCGCACTTGCGTTCCTAAGCAAGGGCCCGCCCGCGCTCTTTCCGCTGTTGTTCCTCCTGGCAATGGCCTGGGACCGCGGGCGGCCGAGGATCCTCCTAGACTGGTTCTCAAGCGGCGCTCCGGTCGTCTTTATGGCCATCACCCTCCCCTGGTATGGGTACGTTGTTCACACGCGGGGATTCACCATCTTTGGCAAGGAACTCCAAGTTGTCCTGGGTGGCGAAGACCACGGTGGCTCGATCTTCATATACGTACCGGCGCTGCTCACCGCTCTCATGCCCTGGACGTTGTTAGTCATCTTGGGCATTGCGCAGTGCGTTATCCGTTGGCGGCGCGACGCGAAGATACGCGGCTTGCTCCTTTGGACTCTGGCCGTCCTATTGCCGCTTTGCGTCGCCGGCAACAAACAGTCACATTATCTGTTGCCCGCGATGCCGCCGCTGATCCTTCTTGGCGCGCGAATGGCCGATCTCGCTCTGAGACGCAGCGCTGCGACCCGACTGCGGCGCGGGCTGCGATTCAGCGTGCAGGTAACCACCGTCGGCGGGCTATTCGCGGCCGCTGCCGTGCTGCTGGCTCCGCGGATCACGCTGGGCTACATCCGATTCATGGACGCCGCAATCGCAATCGGCCTGTTCATTATTTTCGTGGCCGCCTACTTCATTTTGCGTCGCAGCACTCAACGTGGTCTTTACGTGCTCGCCGGTGCGTCGGCGATCGCACTACCCCTGTTGACGGGACTCTGGATCCCGTCGCTGCACGCGACGGATTCGCGCCGCGTGGTATCCGAACTGTACGCGCGGTTTGGTCGTGGTGCGTACTGTTTCGTCGGCGACGATGCATATCTTCCCGTCTGCTTTGCGATGCGCACGACATTGCCCAGTTTCAAGTCCGCGGCGGAACTCAGAGGCTCTGCGACGCTTCGCCGCGAGTTGTTGATTTTGAACCACGTGGGAGGATCGCGGGCAGCCCCCTTCGGGAACGCGGCGCAAGCCGACTTTATCAAGCTGGGCACCGTTGGCGCCGGCGACGAGCGCTTCGATGTTTACCAATTCGAACCAGGCCAACGGCGCGCGCCCGGAGGCTTCAGTGACTAGTGTCGTACAGGACGCGCACCAAGCACCGGAGATCGATCAGAGCGGCGCGTCAACCGACGTGATACGACGGAGCGACTTCGTGGGTCTCGCCCTCTTCTGCACGCTGCTCTTCGGATATTCGATGTTCAGCGGCCGGCCGCTAAGTCTTCATGAGGCGCGGCTGCCCGAATGTGCCCGCGAGATGGCGCTGAACGGGGACTGGCTGATCCCGCGCAGCGGAGGCCGGCCGTGGCTCGAACGACCACCGCTTCCCCACTGGGCGATGATCACGGTGAACTCGATGATCGGGCAACGGTGCGATCAGGTTTGGGCGGTGCGACTGCCTGCATCGCTCGCCGGCATGCTGGCAATACTCGTGACCGCCTGGATATCGGGCCGGTTCTACGGGCGCTGGACGGGAATCTCAGCCGGCCTCCTGCTGGCGACGATGTACGAGTTCTACGCCTACGCCTGCCTTGCCGAAGACGACATCTTTCTCGCCGCCATCGTCGCGGTCGCAATGGCCTGTTTCGTGGCGGTACAATTCCCCCTGGCCGGGTCCGCTGCCGTCCAGCCAGATGGGTCCGCCGGGCCCGCGAGCGGCCGCCCCCTTGCAGTACTTGGTTTCTTCGTGTTCGTGGGGCTGAGCAACCTGGCGAAGGGGCCGCTAGTCGGCACGTCCGTAGTTCTGGCAACGTGCGTTGCCTATCTTGCGCCTCAGGGGAGGCGCGCGTTGCAACGTTACCTATGGCTCTGGGGTTGGTTGCTCGTCGCGGCACTCGCCGTGGGTTGGCCCATTGCAGTAGTCCGCCGGTATCCCGACGTTTGGAGCAACTGGCGTTACGATTACGCAGGAGGCACCCATCAATACGACCAGCCCGTTTGGTATTACGTTGGGGCGTTACTGCTGGGAACCCTTCCATGGACGCCGGCGGTTCTTGTGGGCCTCACCTCGACGTGGAGACGAGCGCGGCGAAAAGCAACTTCTCCCGAGCGCTTCCTTTGGTGCTGGGCACTCGTGCCGCTGGTTATCCTCTCGATCCCTCTCCGCAAGCATCACCACTACCTAGTGCCAAACCTGGCCCCTTGGGCGATCCTGGCGTCCCTGGGCCTGAAGGGGGTCGCGCGCTCGATGTTCCGTCGTCCGATCTGGTGCCGTCGGCCTTCCTTCGGCGTACTGACCGTCGGCATTCCTGGGGCGCTGGTGCTGTGGGCGTTTCGCTCCCGGATCCCGCCCGCTCCGGTCGGCGGTGAATTGCTCGGCGCGGTCTGGCTAGGCTGCGTGGCCTGGTTCTACCTCGGCCTGCATCGTGCCAGCGGACACACCGCCCTCGTCGCCGTCCTTTCAGGTGTGGCCGTAACCTACTGCTGGGGACAGACTTGGATCCCCGACCAGACTGCGCAGGACACGGCATTTCTGAGGAATGTCGATCGCACGGTGGCCGCGGGTGACACGTTGCTGATCAACGCCGACCTCCACGGCGAGTTGGACTTTTTCCGTAACGCGTTTTACCTGCGCCCGCGGGCCCGCATCCTCCACAACCTGACGTTCCTACGTGACGAGCGATTGCCAGCGGGAGATCTCTACATCGTCACGAGGAAGGAAGACCAGGCCAAGCTAGAACAACTGGGCTCGGTGGATACAATCCTGACATCGGCGCGGACCCGGCGGGAAAAATCGGTCGAAGATCGATTCACGCTCTTTCGCCTGCGGAGAGCCGCCGATCTGAGGCGATATCCAGCGCCGCCACCGGATTCAATTTCCACCATGGAGGCAATGGGTCGAAAAAGCGGCCCATTCTGTGGCCCACCACTGAAGGCGCCTGTCCACCCGCCTCGGCTCCCTCCGTGAGTGGTCGCGCTAAGGCTCGTGATCCATCCCCTGATCAGGCATCAGGCGCAGAGTCGGGGGCTGAACGCCGGCGTAATCATGGACAAGCGTGAACCTGCCGCCGTCAATGGACTCGCCCGCGCCATACCGCAGGACCCGCGCCCAGGGATAGGCACCGACGCCGTCCAACAGTGCGTCCCGTCCGACAAGGGAACGCGCGGCGAGGTCGGTTTCTCCCCAATAGTCATAGGCGGTATGGCGCTTTCCCAGTTGCGCACCCGCGTTGAAGACCGCGGGATGGTCGGGCAGATAGAAGGCGTACAACGCAGCGGTCATATAGTAGCGCGTCACGACAAATGGAGTACGGCCCGTCTGCGCCAATACGCGTTCACGTACCAGTTGCAGTTTACGGGCTTCCTCGCGATGACCGGTCATCCGAGGCAGAACGACCTTTTGGGCGATCTTGCGCGCGAAGGGCACATACGCAAGGACGGTCGGAAATGAAAGGATCAGCCAAGCGATGGCGCCATATGTGACCATGACGCGCCACCACAATCGAAACACGCGGTTTGGCTTCGGCTCCGGTAAGCTTCCCTTAGACGTGTCCCCTGGCGACGGCGCATTGGGGCATCGCGTTTGCCACGAGAGTCTCCTCGATGCCACCTCGCCAAGCGGCACCAGGAGCGTGATGAAGCAGGGAAACGGCCAATTGCCCAGAACGGGCTTGGCAAAACTCAGTAGAAAGTAGAAGCCGATACCCGGCAGTGCACAGCAGAGCAACCAAAGGCGGGTTGGCCATCGCTCGGGATCGTTTTTGCGGGAGTGCACGGCCCAGGCACAGGCGCCGGCCATCAGTACGATTGCCCCAGGGCCGAACGCACCGACCTGCGCCCCGACCATGGACAGGGGCCACCGGAGGTCAAACCACGGCTCACCCTTGCTGCTGCGGTCGCCCCCCACGCCGAGATGTCCCAGCGTATGCGCCAGGGTGGGCCACTGATGGCGGACGTTCCAAATGATGATCGGGCTGATCGTCAACAGGAAAACCAACCCCGCGGCCGACGCGTAGAGCAGCATTCGCGGTCGGAATACCAATTTTCGCCGCTGGATAATCGCATAGATGATTGGGCTGAGCGCAAAGAGCAGCACCGACTGCTTGAATAGAAAGCCAACGCCCAGGATGAACCCGATCAAAGTCCAGTCCCAGATATTAACTGCATTCGCGTGCCACCGGCGGATCAGACGCAGACCCGCAGCGGACAGCGCGATCCAACAAACGATCAAGGGCCCATCCTGAGTGCAGATCTGGGCATTGGCCTGAAATGCTGGCAACAACAGAAAGCAGAGGACGGACCAGAAGGCCGCCCTGACGTCGCCGTCACTAGAGCTGAGGACCAGGCGTCCCAGTCCCCATGCCGCCACCGCCGCAAGCACCGCCATTGAAAGGCGAACGCTCCCTTCCGACACGCCACAGATCCGCGTACAAGCCGCGATAAGGTAAGCCAGCCCAGGCCCCTTCTCGTAATAACAGAGATCCAGATGCCTGGACCATTCCCAGTAATACGCTTCATCGCCCAGGAGTTCCCACGGGGACAGGCAGAACAGATAGACAATTCTCAACAGGAAAACGGCGGCGATGATTCCCAGCGTAATTGACCAATAGGAACCGAATGGCCGCGACGCCCGCAGGGTTGCGTCTGAGTTGTGCAAAAGCGTTTGAGAAGTCATCGATCGTTCGTCGCGCAACCGGTTAACCTATTCAAGTTGCATTGTGGGAACCCAGAACCACCATACCGATTGCCGGGCATTTGGCAGGACGCGGCGACTGGATTGTCCTGTGTCATAATCGGGGGTCAGTTCTAAATCGGGACACGTTTGCGGCTCTTTAGGAAGTTATTGCGAATACCGGGCCAGTCGTTCCTTTGCTGCGCCGTCAGAACAATATCTGCCGGACGGGTCGTTCGCAGGATGTGGGCGGTGTGAGAGTCATGTTTCAGGTGACTAGCGTGTGCCTTCGAATGCGCTTCCCGCGCGAGCGTCGCGACGTGCGCTTGATGATGGAGGGTGGCCACCGTGTGTGCCGCTCGAATCAGGTGAGCCTGGTGGGCCAGCGCGGCTAGATGTCGCAGGTGCGACGCGTGCGACAGAAAGCAGCGTCCTTCAAGCGATTCGAGCACGACGCCGGCGTACGGCAGGACAGATTGAGGACGCAAGCAGATCATTGGAGTTTGTATGTCATCGACGCTGCAATCTCGACTGGCCCAGACGAGTCACCGCAAATCGACCTTCTTCCACTTTACCGATCAGACCATTGTCACGATAGATCACAAAAATCGAGGCTGCAACGATCTCATCGGTGTCTTCAACCTGACAACGGACTACTTCGCGTCCATCACCATGGGTAACAACGATCCGATGGCCGTCCAGAAGGACGCGATCGAGTTCGCGAATGTTGAGGCATTTCATTAGCTGTGACTGAATGAGACCTCCTCAAAACCGGTAGGTAAACCCCAGGCGAAACAGCGAGGCGTCGTTGTTATCATAGCTTACGCTGCCAAAGATTTCAGTCTTGGGATTCAGGTGGTACCGCAGGCCCAATGTACCAACGGTTTCGACGCCGGTCAGTTCCGCGGTGCCGGTAAGTCCGCTTGCAGCGCCGCCGGTGTCGGTAGTGTC
>JAQGHM010000344.1 GCA_028291615.1 Phycisphaerales bacterium
AACCGATCGTGCGTCGCAATCCGCCCCGCCGCGTCCTCAACCCGAGCCGACCGATGAGACCCCGTCAGCGACACCGCCACGATCGTCGCCATCAGCGCCGCCAGCGCGATCACCACCAGCATCTCGATCAACGTGAACCCGGATCGCAGCCGCTTCATTTAGTCCCCGCCGTCTCCTTAAGATCCCAACTCGCGATGTCCTTGTCCGCCCCCTCGCCCCCGGCGCGACCGTCAGCCCCAAAACAAATCACCTCGTAAGGCCCCGCGCGACCCGGCCGATTGTACTGATACGCGTGCCCCCACGGATCCACCGGCACGCGCTTCAGCAACGCCTCCGGCTGCTTCTCCGACGTCTGCGCCAAGATCGCCAGCCCCTCCTCATTCTCCGGATACCGCCCGCTCACGCTGAAAAACGTCTCCAGCGCGGTACAGATCGAAGAAATCTCCGCCCGCGCCGCATTCTGCTTCCCCTTCAGCAAATAGTACCGCACGTTCACCGTCACCAACGTCGCGAGGATGCCGATCAGCACGAAGACGAACATCATCTCCAGCAGTGTGAATCCCCGCCGCCTTCGTCTCGCGCCCATCAATTCAAAACACATCCGCCGCCTCCAACAGTGGCAATATCGTCGCCACGCCAATAAACCCCACCAACACCACAAGCACCAAAATCAGCACCGGCTCCAGCACCGCCGTCAACCGCTGCGACGCCGTCGTCACCTGACGATCGTAATCGACCGCCAGCCGATCCAGCATCTCCTCCAGCCGCCCCGACTGCTGCCCCACCGAAAAAATCCGCACCACCACCGGCGGAAACGCCCCCGTCGCCTTGAGCGATTCCCCAATATCCCGCCCGTTCTGCACCGCCGCCTCGCATCGCTCCAGCGCATCCGCCAGCACGCGATTGCTCGTCGTCCGCCGCGCAATTTGCAGCGACTGCACAAACACCAGCCCGCTCCGCAGCAGCGTCGAAAGCACCACGCAAAGCCGCACCACCGCCTGCTTGCGAATCAAATCCCCCAGGATCGGAATGCGCAACTGAAGTCGATGCCAGTGCCACCGCCCGCGCGGCGACCGCAGCACCAACCGCAATCCGACGACCACCAGCGCAATCCCAATCACCAGCACCCACCACTGATGCACCAGAAATTCACTCGCGCGCTTCACCACCCGCGTCGGCAGAGGCAGCGGCCGCCCCGCGCTCTGCAGCGAATCCAGCAAATTCGGCACCACCATCGTCATCAGCAGCACGCTGACCGCCACCGCCATCGTCAACACCACCGCCGGGTAAATCATCACTGTCGCGATCCGATTCCGAAACGCCGCTGAGCGCTCCTTAAACTCCGCCACTCGCTCCAACGCCGCATCGAGCGTCCCCGCATCCTCCCCCACCTGCGCGATATGCGCGCAGAATTCATCGAACACCTCCGGCTGCTCGCGCATCGCATCCGCCAGGCTCGCCCCCGACGCGATCCGCTCCCGCAGCGTCAGCAGCGCCGCCGCAAACCGCCCCTTATGCTGGCTCTGAATCGTATCGATCGCCTCCACCAGCGGAATCCCCACGCCCAGCAACGTCGAAAGCTCCCGAATAAAACTATTCACTCGCGCCGCATCCCCCCTGCCGCCCCGCCGCAAGAACCCCCACCCGCGCCCACGGCCCCCCTCGCGCGGCGCAACTTCCTCCACCGTCAGCCCCCGCGCCCGCAACGTATCCCGCGCATCCCGAGGCGTATCCGCAACGATCAGCCCGGACACCGCCGACGCATCCCCCGCAACCGCCTTGTACGCAAAAACTGCCATGTTCGAAAAACGCTCTTCGGTGGGGCAGACATTCTTGTCTGCCTTTGTCTTTCTTCTGCCTACTGCCTACCGCCTACTTCTCCCTCACAAACTCGATCGCATCGTCACCCGCAGCACTTCATCAACGCTAGTCACCCCAGCCAGCACCTTCGCCGCGCCATCCTCGCGCAGCGTCTTCATCCCCCCCGCCGCCGCCGCGGTCGCAATCTCCGCCGCCGTCGCCCGCGCCTGAATATGCCGCCGGATCGGTTCATCCACCAGCAACAGCTCAAAAATCCCCAGCCGCCCCCGATACCCCGTCTGCCGACACGCAGCACAACCCGTCGCCATCTTCACCGCCGCGCCCGCATCGCGCGCATCTCCCGCCAATCGCGCAAAATCACCCGCCGCCCCTCCCCGCGCACATTCCGGACAAAGCCGCCTCAACAACCGCTGCGCCAAAACGCCAATCAAGCTGCTCGCCAGCAAATACGGCTCAATCCCCAGATCCAGCAACCGCGCCACCGCGCTGGCCGCATCATTCGTATGCAGCGTGCTGAACACCAGATGCCCCGTCAGCGCCGACTGGATCGCCATCACCGCCGTCTCGCGATCGCGAATCTCGCCGATCATGATGATGTCCGGATCCTGCCGCAGCACGCTCCGCAACCCGCTCGCGAACGTCATCCCCTTCTTCTCGCTCACCTGCGTCTGGCTGATCCCTTCGAGCTGGTATTCGATCGGGTCCTCCAACGTCAGGATGTTCTTCTCGTCGCTGTTAATGTCCTGAAGCGCCGCATAAAGCGTCGTCGTCTTGCCGCTGCCGGTCGGCCCGGTCACCAGGATCAGCCCATGGTCAATCTTGATCAGCTCGCGAAACCGCCCCAGCTCGCGCGCCTCCATCCCCAATTCGCGCAGGTCATACAAGCGCGTGCTCGTATCCAGCAACCGCACCACCACCCGCTCGCCAAAGCTCGCCGGCAACGTCGCGATGCGCAGATCAATCGTCCGATCTCCCACCTGCACCGTCGCCCGCCCGTCCTGCGGCAACCGCTTCTCGGCGATGTTCATCCGCGCCATCACCTTCACCCGGCTGACGATCTCCTCCTGCAAATTCCGCGGCAATCGATACGCATTATGCAGCACGCCGTCGATCCGAAACCGCACCACCAGCACGTCCTCGTACGGTTGCAGGTGCACGTCCGACGCCCGCGCCTGCACCGCCTCGAAGAGGATCAGGCTCACAAGCTTCACCACCGGCGCCCGGCTCGCCACGTCCAGCAAATCATGCCCCTTTAACCGTTCCAACTCCTCCCCCAGCGTCCCCGGATCAAGCCGCTCGATAAACGTCTGCGCCTGCCCCGTCCGCTGCTGATACGCCGCGTTGATCGCCGCCGACACCTCCCCCGGCGAAGCCAGCAGCGGCTCCACCGCACGCCCCAGAAACCGCGACAAAACCTGCAACTGCCCCCAAGCCGACAAATCCCCCAAAACCACCGGCATCGCCTCACCGTTCTCGCCCGCCAACCCCAGCACCCCATGCTGCCGCGCAAAGTTGATCGGAATCTTCTCGACAAACTCCGCCGACGGCGCGCGGCTCGGCAGATCCGTCACCACCCCCACGCCCAGAGACTCGGCTACCGCGCGCAAATCCGGCTTCGCCTTCTCAATCTCAACCACTCGCGCGCCCAACCCATTCATGCCATTCCTACTGTCTACTCGCTATTGGCTACTCTCCCCCTCACCGAACCGTCAACGGCTCGCTCACCGGAAAATCCCCCGGCAACTCCGCCGACTTCACGTCCGTCTCGCTTATGAACTTCAGATCCGCAAACTTGTCATCCCGCAAAATGATCGGCCGGATGAAGACGAACAACGTCGTCGTCGAATCCGTGTTCATGCGGTTGCTGAACAGGTAACCCAGCACCGGGATGTCTCCCAGGAACGGCACCGAATCCACCGTCCGGCTGAAATTCTTCCGATTCAGTCCCCCCACGATGATCGTCGAGCCATCCGGGATCGTCACCTCGCTCTGCACCGAGTCGCTCTTCCGCGGCGGCGGCAAAGTCGTCCCACCCTGCGTGATCGCCTTCCCGGTAAAGCTGCTCAGCACCACCGAATACTCAAGCTGCAGGTAATCGCTCTCACTGATGTGCGGCGTCACCGTGATCTCCGTCCCCGCCTGCGCATAATCGCCAAAACTCGTCGTCGCCACCGTCTGCGACGCATTGACACTCGCATACGGAAACTCGCTCAAGCTGCTCAGCGTCCCCACGTTGTTGTCATTCACTAATATCCGCGGCGCAGAAGAAACCCGTGCCCGCGTGTTCTGCTGCAGCGCGTGCACGATCACGTCCGCAATGTCCGAGCTGATCAGCGCCCCGTTAAACCCCAACCCCGGGATCAGCGCCAACCGCCCCGTCGTCGGGTCCGGCGTGCTCAGCCCGAACGAGCTGAACGTCACCAGCTTGTTGTCCCCAAACCCATTCGTGCGCCCGATCTCCACCCCCAGCTCAAAGTTATTCGACGTATCCAGCGTAACGATTGTACATTCAACCAACACCTGCGGCCGCCGCTTGTCCAGCGCCCGGATAAGCTGGTCATACTGCCGCTGCACGTCCGGCGGCGCGACCACGATGATGCTGTTGGTGTTCGGATCAGCCGTAACCTTCGCCTGCCGCGCCCGCGAGTCCTGCCGCAATGCCGACAGCGGATCGATCGCCGCGCCCCCCGTGGCCAAAGCCGCCGCCGGCGCACGCGTCTCCGCGCCCGCGCCGCCCGTCCCCCCCGCCGCGTACCGTTCGGTCAATCCCCTTCCGCCCATCCCCGCGCCCGCCCCCGACGGCGACACCAATGGACTAACCCCGCCGCCCCCACCCTCCGCCGCCGATGGTTTCAAATCCCGAACGCCCCCCGGCGTCGTCCGCTCCGGTCGCGCATTTCGCCCACCCGTCGCCCGCGGCGTCGGCCCCGCCGATGAACCGCCCGATTCCTCCCCCTCCAAGCTCCGAATCGTCGCCAGCACGTCCGCAGCCGTCGCGTTCGCCAGCTTGTAAAACTTGATCGGGCTCTGCTCCTGCGCCACCTCCGTATCCAGCGACTTGATGATCTCCCGCGCATCGTTCATCCGCCCCCGCGCCGCGATCACCACCACCTGGTTCGTCCGCGCATCGAACGACGTCTCCACCGCGTTCCCCATCCGATCGTCCCCCCCCTGCGACCGCATCTTCGCCCGCATTAATTGCTCGAGCTGCTGCGTCAACCGCGACGGGTCCGCATGCTTGATCGGAAAAAACTCGATCGCCACCTCCCCGCTAGGCTGATCGACCGACTCGACCAGCTCCTCGATCCGCTTGAGGTTCAAGGCGTAATCGCTCACCACCAGCAACTGCTGATCCGCGAGCGGAAAACTGCTCGCCCCGGGGTTACTCAAAAACGGCTTCACCAACGGATCAATCCGCGCCGCATCCGCATACTTCAGCTTAAAGACCTCCGTCACCACCGCCCCATCCCCCGCCCCAGCCGCCCCCTGAACCCGCGCCGCCTGCTGCATCGCCACCACCCGCCGCCAGCCCGGCTGCCCCGCATCCACCAGCGCCAGCCCCTTCATTCGCAGCGCGCTCTCCAGCAGCGGCTGCACCGCGCTCTTCGGCAATTTCGCCGGCGCCTTGATCGTCAGCCGCTGGTTCCCCATCGTGTCGTCATAAAGAAAATTAACCCCAAACTCCTGACTGACATAATCCAGCAGCACCTTAAGCGGCGCATTCTCCGGCAAATTCAAACTGACCATCGCCTCCGCCGCCGGCGCAGTCGCAGGCCCCGCGGCCCTCACCGCGCAAGCACCCGCCAAAACCACCACCCCCGCCAGAAACTTCTGTATCGCGTTCATCACGCAACCATCGTAACGCCCCCCGCCAGCAGCCGCCAGAAGTAGCTAAGTTGACGCAAAATAGCGGCAACCCGCGGCCCCCGTCACCCTCGCGCAACGGAAACCCTCGCGTCATGCACGGCTCTGTTCAGTCCCACGCATCATCCCCCAGCCGCGGAGCGGCGACCAGAATGTAGCCCATCGGCGCAAGCCATGGGTCCCAATACAATCGCGATACACCAGCCCCGAAGGGGCGACAGAACCCCTTCGCACGCTCGCCCGCCCAAATTCCAGACCAACCCATCAAAGTCGCTTGACGGTTTCGCACCGTCAAATACACACCCCCGACGCCACGGAAAGGCACGCGCGGGGCCTGGTTCATTTTAGGGTGATTATATACTTTGACTCACCATGGCTTTTTAAGCAGGCTCAATCCGGTTGCACACATCGCGAAGGCGACAACGAAAGCGACGTAGAACAGAATCAACCATTGTCGGCCGGTAGCGGTGAGCCTCTCCCACGCAAACGGGTAGCCTGCCTTGGGCCTACGGTTTAGAAATGCCCCGACCAGTCCCACAACACAGCCGCACCACCCAACCACAGACAACAGGATCAGCGTGATCGCCAGTCCCCGCATCACTTCCCCTTGCGCTTCCGCGTGCTCGCCACCGGCTTCCGCTTCTCTCTACGCTCCATCTTGAGCAGCTCTGACTTGGGCACCTTGGCGATGGCGCGTAGGGCGCGGTCGAACTCGGAGAGGGGGGCGAGATTAGCAGGAACCGATTTAGGATGGCTCGGCATTGGAGATATTCTAGCGTGCGTTGGTGTAGGATGGGTTAGAAAAGGGGTCATACTCATGACCCCTTTTTCGTTTCTACGGAAAGGCACGCGGGGCCTGGTTCATTTCAGGTCCCGACGAACCACAAGCACGCCGTCGCGTTGCACTTCATGCACTACCACTTCTGCCGCGTTCCCCAGACGTTGCGCGTCACGCCCGCGATGGAAGCGGGATTGACCGGCCACATACGGGAAATCGAAGAACTAGTCGGGCTCATCGGCTAAGCCGCCACGCGGTATGATGCCGCCCGTGCGCAGCCGCCTGTTCACCCTCTGCTCGGCCGTCTCGCTGCTGCTGTGTGCGGCGGTGTGCGTGCTGTGGATTCGGAGCTACTGGGTCGGCGAGGCCGTTTACCACGAGGGGCCGGTTTACCGGCTTGCGGTGCTGAGTTCGAAGGGTCAGTGTTCCGCGTTCCGCAAGACCTATCCCAAGTCGGCTGACAACGACCCGCCTCGCTGGAGGTACTCGAACCGCGGAATGTGGGCGGAAGTCACGCAGCGGCCCGGTTTCTATCGGGCCGACCCGAGCGCGAACTGCTACGGGCCGATCGCCGGCTTCGGGTTCTTCGACCAGCCGGCGGGGCCGCCCGGGATGGGGACGCGCGAGGTCTTCGTCCCCTACTGGTTCCTCGCCCTGCTGACAGCCGCGGGGCCGGCCGCCTGGTGGCATTACGCGCGGCGCGCCAGGTCCCGGTCGCTCGGCCTCTGTCCTGCGTGCGGCTACGACCTCCGCGCCACGCCCGAACGGTGCCCGGAATGCGGGGCGGTGCCGAAAAACCTGAAAAGAAAATCAAACTGAACCACAAGGTTCATCTGGGCCGCCGGCTCAGCACGAAAATCCCGACGGGTATCAGGGCAGTGAACGCCAGAAGTATCATGAACACGCCAAGGTTCGGGACAGCATAAGTGCGATCGAAGAATAGCGTGGCGCTGCGCCCCCCAAGGCCCGCATGCTTCAGCAGGTAGAGGCAGTAAAGATCAAGCGGAAACGCCACAGCCAGGAGGATGAGCGCAATCATCCGCCAAACCCGCGCGCCGCTCGCCAGGCCGATCGCCGCGACGACAAACAGCGGCGCCGGTGTGATGAACCACTCGCCGATGCACCCCGCCACCAGCAGGTGCAGCGTCCGCGGCAACGCGATCACCAGAAGCACCAACGCAAAATGCGCAACCGGAAGCGTGAGTTCAGACGACGCATATACAGCATCGCGGCGCAGCGAAAAGGCCGCCGCGATCGCGAGCACCACCAGCAGCCAGACATGAGGAAACGCCAGCGCCCCCCACGCCGATTCCGGGCAATCCAAACCGGTCTTGCGATAGAAGGAGATCGTGTTTCGCCGAGTATGAGCTGCGAGGTAGCTGCCGTCCGCTGAGATCGCGACATCGATGACATCATAAATCCCGCGAAGAATGGCCAGCGGTTCGAGCGATGGATTCGCGTAGATACCAACAGTGCAGAAGTCGGGCCCGGGCCCAACGAGGCGTCCATCCGGGAAGAAGACCAGCGGCACCTCCCCGAAATCACCGACCGCCACTCGCACCGCGCCAGACTCCGCGCCACCGTCGAAAAGGTAGAGTTCGGGACTGTATGCGACTTTGGATTCGATAATCGCAATCTGGCGGCCGTCAGGAGAAGCCTGCATCGCATGAAAAAACCGGTTGGCCGGGAACCCCATGACCAGCTCGCCGGTGGTAGCGCTGAAGACGCGAGTCCTTTCCGTCATGCCGGCCAAATGGTTCAGGATGATGCGGCTGCCATCCGTCGAGAACATTGCGCGGTAGGGTGGGTAGCTGACTTCGCGGTTGACAAAACGCGGCGCAAACGTCGCAGCGTCGAATACGCCCAACCCACCGCGAAACGGATCACCAAAGCCGTCACTACCGCGGCGCAAATGCTCCCAAACCACAATGCGCCGTCCATCGGGCGAAAAGCCGGCGGCGCCGCTGAGCGGCAGGACCCCGATCGCATTGAGCGGTTGCGCAGGGGTTGCAGGAGCATCCAGATCCCAGAGGGAGGTGGAATGG
>JAQGHM010000348.1 GCA_028291615.1 Phycisphaerales bacterium
ACGTGCCGGTGTTCGCGTTGTCGCAGCTTAACCGGGCGTGCGTGGGGCGGGAGGGGCATCGGCGTCGGATGAGCGACCTGCGCGAGTCGGGCTCGATCGAGCAGGACGCGGACGTGATCATGCTGTTGCACCGTGAGGATTATTACCGAATGAGCGAGCCGGACTTCGTGCCCGATAATATCGCGGAGGTAATCATCGCCAAGCAGCGCAACGGGCCGACGGGAACGGTGAAGCTGACGTTCATGAACAAGACGACGCGGTTCGAGAATTTGTCGACGCAGGCAGATCCATTCTGATTGTTGCTCCGTCTCATTCGATGCGCTCAGGCGCGACTAAATGAGAGTTTTGTGAGAGTGAAAAAACTCCACTTGAAAAGCTCTGGTGTAGCGATATATCCTAGGGGGAGTTGTATCTCGTCCTGGCCTCTGTCGGTGATGGGCCCACCGGTGGATGGCAATTTTTCCCACGATGGTGTGCGGAATGGTGGTGGCGCGACGGTGCTTCCCTGACTGGCAAGCAGCAGCAGCGTCACGGGTTTTCAGTTGGCAGCGAATCGACAGGAGCAGGCTATGGCCAAGGGTTATCCTTCCCGCAAGCGGACGCGCAAGGCGTTCGAGCGCGGTGTGAAGACGGCGAAGACGGGCAAAGGCTTCAATCCGTATCGCAACACGGTATTGAAGGAATTATTCGAGCGCGGTCGCGGGCGGATCTCGGGATTGGGCGCCGCCGGCCCCAGGGCGAGCGCGGCGGCAGCGCCGCCTGATCCGTCGGAGGCGGCGTGGAACCGGGCGGTTCGCGCGTCACAACGACGACGGATCTAGACGGTCGTTCGATCTCCTTGTGAGATGATGCGCGGTTTGGACGCTCGCGGGGATGCGGGTCGTCGCTAACGCGAACGAGCCCGGCGTGGGGGCGTCGGCCGTGCGATTGCTCGTGAGGATTACGACGGCTCTTCAAGCTGGATCATATCCACTGCCCCCACCGGGGCGGCAGCGGGCGATTCGCTTTACTGCGCGCCATGCGCCTCTGCGCGGGCCGTACTTTTGAATCGCATCCAACGCATACTGGCTACACGTCGGGTGGAAGCGACAGTGTCCGCCCATGAAGCGGCCCAAGGTGGCGCGGTACATCAGGACGAGGTGGGTGAGTAGCCAGGTCATGGTCTAAAACAATACGAGGATGGAAGATGGAGTATGGAAGATGGCGAAGATGAAATCGCCGCGGCTTTTTCTATCCGCTATCCTCCATCCTCCATCCTCGTTTTCGCTTCCATCGCTTCCCGCTCTTCCCATTTCTGATGCAGCTTGACCATCGCGGCGGAGAGCATCCGCTGGTAATCGGCGAGCAGTGCGGTCTCGTGCGGGCGGACGTTGATGACGATGTCGTAGCCGCGGGGGAGGTCGTGCTGGAGCAGGCGGAAGGCTTCACGAAGGAGGCGCTTGATGCGGTTGCGCTTGGGCGCGGTGCCGACCTTGCGTCCGACGCTTAGGCCCAGGCGGGGGTGGCCCAGGTCATTGGGAATCGCGAAGCAGGTGAGGGGGCCTCGCGTGTCGCGGGTTTTGCCGGCGTAGACGGCGTCGAATTGCAGGGCATGCTGGAGGCGGTGTTTCTTTGCGTAGTTGTAAGTGCGGGTCATGACATCACGTCCCAACACGTCACCATCGAATGCGAAAGACGCAAATACAAGGGCAGACAAGAATGTCTACCCCACAGAAATCAGTGTATGCCCTTAGCGGCTAACCAGCGCTCGGCGTCGAGCGCGGCTTTGCAGCCCATTCCGGCGGCGGTGATGGCTTGCTTGTAGAGCGGATCGGCGACGTCGCCGGCGGCGAAGACGCCTTCGACGCTGGTCGTCGTGCGGGCCGGATCTTGCAGGACGACGAAGCCTTTGTCGTCGGTCTGGAGCTGGCCTCTCAGGAACTTGGTATTGGGCGTGTGGCCAATGGCGGCGAACATGCCGGTGGCATCTATCGTTCGCATCTTGTTTTCGAGCAGGTGCTTGATGCGCACGCCGGTCACGCCCTTCTCCTCTTCGCCGAGGACTTCCTCGACGGCGGAGTTCCAGACTGGCTCGACCTTGGCGTTGGCGAGGACGCGCTCGGCCATGATCGGGCTGGCGCGGAGCTTGTCGCGGCGATGCACGAGATACACTTTGCTGGCGAACTTGGTGAGGTAGGAGGCCTCTTCGGCCGCGGAATCTCCGCCACCGACGACGACCAGCGGCTGGTTGCGGAAGCGCGGGAGGGCGCCGTCGCAGACGGCGCAGGCGGAGACGCCGAAGTTCTTGTATTTGTTCTCGCTCTCGAGGCCGAGGTAGTTGGCGCTAGCGCCGGTGGCGATGACGACGGCGTGGGCTTTGATTGTGTTGCCGGCGGAATCTTTTAGCGTGAAGGGACGCTGGGCGAAGTCGACGTCTTCGATGTCCTCGGTGATCACGCGGGTGCCGAAACGCTCCGCTTGCAGCTTGGATCGCATCATCAACTCGGGGCCGAGGATGCCTTCGGGAAAGCCGGGGAAGTTTTCGACCTCTGTGGTGAGGTTAAGCTGGCCGAGGGGGAGCGTGCCGCGGAGGCGGTTTTCTTCGGTGAGTGCGCCTTCGTAGACGACGGGGTTGAGGTTGGCGCGGGCCGCGTAGATGGCGCAGGTCCAGGAGGCGGGGCCCGATCCGATGATGACAAGTTTTTCGACGCCGCTGGGTTGGGTCATGGTTGGGTCTCGTTCTCAGTCACGTTCGAGGCGAAATAGGCACGGTCCTGGTTTTGAAGCGCCTGCAGGATTCTATGCCGGTGTGTGGCCGGAAGTTCGGGCAGGGCGCTGGGTGGAAAATAGCGTAATTCGAGCGATTCGTCATCCTGCGGAGTGAGTGAGCCGCCGATGATTTCGCATTGGAAGCAGGTGCTCACGTAGCAGACGCGGTCGCCGTTGGGATAGGTGACGAGCGGATCGGTGTAAACGCCGACGATGCGCACCGGGCGGACGCGCAGGCCGGTCTCTTCGAAGACCTCGCGGACGGCGGCATCGGCGGGTTCTTCGCCGGGATCGATCGCGCCGCCGATCGTGTACCAGCGGCCGTCGGTGGCGGCGCGGTGGAGAAGGACGTGATTCTCGGGATTGAAGATGAGCGCGGTGACGCCGGGGATCAGGACGAGATCGGTCCCTATCTTTTGCCGCAGAGATTTCAGGTAGTTGGAGATGGGCATTGTGCCGTGGGACGCGCTCCGCAAGCGGAGCGGCTAAAGGGGCGATTTACGCGAGTTTGGCGCAGACGGCGTCACCGACTTGCGTGGTGCTCGCCGTCCCGCCGAGATCGCGCGTGTGGTTCTTCGGATCGGCGACGACATCTTTGCAAGCCTGGTTGATCGCCGCCGCGGCGTCGCCCTGGTTGAGGAAGTCGAGCATCATCGCGACACTAAAGAACGTGGCGATCGGGTTGGCGAAGTTCTTGCCGGCGATGTCGGGGGCGGAGCCGTGCACGGGTTCGAACATGCTGGCGGTCTGGCGCGTCGGGTTGATGTTGCCGCTGGCGGCCATGCCCATGCCGCCCTGAATGGCGGCGCCCAGGTCGGTGATGATGTCTCCAAACATATTGGTCGTCACGATCACGTCGTAGATCTTTGGCTTGGTGACCATGTACATGGTGCAGGCGTCGACGTGGTGGTAGTCGGTCTCGATCGCGGGGTATTCCTTCTTCACCTCTTCGAACGCGCGCAGCCAGAGGTTGTGGGCGAAGCGGAGGACATTGGTCTTGGCGACGAGGCTGACCTTTTTCCGGTTGAAGATGCGGGCGTATTCGAAGGCGAATCGGATGGCGCGCTCGACCCCGTGGCGCGTCGTGACCTCGATCTGGTTGGCGACCTCGTGCGGCGTGTTCTTGTAGAGGAAGCCGCCGTTCTGGCAATAGAGGCCTTCGGTGTTCTCGCGGACGATGACCATGTCGATGTCGTCGGGGCCGACGTTTTTGAGCGGCGTGGGCACGCCGGGCAGCAGGCGCGTCGGGCGGAGGTTGATGTACTGGTCGAGTTCGAAGCGCATCGTGAGGAGGATATCGGTCTCGATGAGGCCCTGCGGGATGCGGGCGTTGCCGCGCGGGTCGGCGCCGACCGCGCCGAAGAGGATCGCGTCGTGGGCAGCGAGTTCCTTCAGCGCGGCGTCGGGCAGCGTGATGCCGGTCTCGAGATAGTGCTCGGCGCCAAAGGGATAGTCTGTGGTGTCGTACGTAAAGCCGAACTTTCGCGCGGCGGCCTTGAGGACTCTCAGGCCCTGCGGGATAACTTCCTTGCCGACGCCGTCGCCGGGCATTACTGCGATTTTCATGGGAATCTCCTGACGTTTGGGAAGGGAAACAATAGCGAGAGCAGTGCGGAAATAAAGAGCGGCGAGCAGGAACGGGGTTCAGACCGTATAATCGGATTCAATGCCTGCGCGTGATCTTTATCATGACGTTGTGAAGCGCTCCCTGGTCAAGGATGGATGGACGATCACGCACGATCCGCTGGTGCTCAAGTGGGGTGCGAAAGATCTCTATGTGGACTTAGGCGCCGAGCGTCTGCTGGCCGCCGAACGACGTGGCGAGCGCATCGCGATCGAAGTGAAGAGCTTCCTGGGACCCTCCGACGTGGATGACCTGGAAAAAGCGTTAGGCCAATTCATCTTGTACCACGACTTGCTCGCTGAGCGCGATCCAGATCGCATCCTGTTTCTCGCCGTCTCCATCGACGTCTGGCGGGACATTTTTGAAGAGCCGATTGGAGAACTACTCCTGGCAAAGAAGCGACTGCGCGTCCTGGTATTTGATCCGAAAGAAGAGGAGATCCTGAGATGGACAAGCTGATTGCTTATCGTCAGATCATCGACCGCGTGCTCAGCGAGTATGCGAAATTGACGCCCGCCTACGGCGAAATTCAAGCACAGACGGTTTTCGACCAGGTGGGAGACCACTTTTTGTTGATGCATCTCGGATGGGATTGCGGGCGCGTACATGGCTGTCTCGTGCACATCGATCTGATCGGCGGCAAATGCTGGATTCAACGGGATGGCACGGAACGCGGAATTGCCCTTGAGCTTGAGGCCGCGGGTATTCCTAAATCGGACATCGTGCTGGCGTTCAAAGCGCCGGAGCTGCGCCCGCACACTGGATATGCTGTAGCCTGAGTCATCGTCGCTGCCAAGCCGCTGATACCGTGTCGGCGAGTTGCTTGAAATCAATGGAACCATCGATCCACTTCACCTGCCCCCACCGCCGGAACCACTTCATCTGCTTGCGCGCCAATTGGCGCGTGCTGATCTTGATCTGCTCGATTGCATCCTCCAGGCTCGTCTTGCCTTGGATATGCGCGATCAGGTCAGCATAGCCCGTGGCCTCGGCGGCGGTCTTGCTTAACGTGCCGTAACGCTCCAGGAGCGCGCGAGTCTCATCCAGCCAGCCGGCGGCGATCATCGCCTTGACCCGCGCATTGATGCGGCGGTTAAGCGCGTCCTTGTCCCAATTCAGGCCGACCCACACGGCGGCGTGCCGCTTGTCCGCAGCAGCCCAATCGGTCTGGAAGCTGGTGATCGGTTGGCCGGTGATTTCGTAAACCTCCAGCGCCCGGATCACGCGACGCGTGTCGTTTGCATGGATGCGAGCGGCGGCGGCGGGATCGACCGCGCTCAACCGCCGATGCAGTTCATCGCCGCTCTCCTCCCTTAGACGCGCGCGGATTAGGTCGTCCGCCGGCGGGCCTTCGAACAGGCCTTCGAAGAGCGCCTTGTAGTAAAGCGGCGTTCCGCCCGTAGCGATCAGCGGCACGCCGCGGTTGCCGCAATCTGCGATGATCGCATCGGCGAGCTCGACGAACCTCGCGACCGTGAATTCTTCGCTCGGATCGACGACATCGATCAAGTGGTGCGGCACGGCGGCGCGCTCGACGGCGGTCGGTTTCGCGGTGCCGATGTCCATGCCGCGATAGACCTGCATCGAGTCCATGCTGAGCAGTTCCGCGCCCGTTCGGCGCGCGAGCTCAAGCGCGAGATCCGACTTCCCCGATGCCGTCGGCCCCAGAACTACGAGAAGGTTTTGCGCGGCTGCCATCATGTGGATCGATACCGGCAGAGACTGTCAAAAGGGCAGAAATAGCCCTGTTCCCCGCAGAAAATGGACCATTTCATAAATCACTGTAACTCCGACTTTTACACCACAGCAGGCGACGCAACCGCGCTGGCATGCTCTTTGTTCTTTAGTCCACCGGTAGTTTTAACCGTTAACCAGACTCTTGAAAGGAGGCTTCATATGGCACTGCCTGCGAAAGTTCAACGTGGTTTTGTGGACCCTCTGGACATGATCGGCCGCGAGTTCGACACCGCCCTGAATCGCTTCTTCCAAGCCGGTGACGGCGGCCAGCGGCACTACGTGGCGCCGTACGGCGTAGACATCCGCGAGGACGCCGACCACCTTTACGTCGAGGCCGACCTTCCCGGCTTTAAGAAGGAAGAGGTGGACATCACGTTCGAGAATCAGATGCTCACCATCTCCGCCGAGCATCGCGAAGAGAACGGCAATCAGAAGCGCGGCGACTGGCTCCTAAACGAACGCCGCTACGCCCGCTTCCAGCGAAGCTTCACGCTCCCCCCAAGCGTGGATGGGCAGAAGATCGACGCCAAGCTGCAAGACGGCGTGCTGACCGTGACCCTGAACAAGCGCGAGGAAACCAAACCTCGTAAAATCCAGGTCGGCTGACAATCGTTTAGCCGGCCTGCCCACGGGCCGTTCCCGATGTTCCTGAAGAAGGGCGCCGACCCGATCGGCGCCCTTTTCCATGCGCTGATCACTCGTGATTCACGAAATCGTACACCCGCGTCTTGCTCATATCCGTCAGCGGCTCGAGCACTTCCTTCACCAGGCGCACGTGGATCGGATCGGTCAGGTACTTCTGCAGGTACGACTGGTCGCGGAAAATCACCACCATCGCCACGTCGTAGTCGCTCACGACCACCGGCCGATCCGACCGTAGCACCGTCCCCGCCTCAACGTCGTAAACTCCCGCGATCTTCCGCAGCTCGCGCGCCGCTTCGATCAGCTTCATGCGATCGGCCTCGTTGCCATGATTCTTCAGCGTACAGACCACCACGTGCGAGACGCTGCCCGTCTGGTACATCGGCGCATAAAGCACCTTGGAACAGGACGCCAGCGACAGCATCATCAGCACCAGCGACATCGACGAGAGCGCGAATCGGACCTTCTTCAAAGTTAGCCTCCTTGGCTGTTGTTAAACACGATTGTCGCGTTTCGCTTCAGTTGTGGCAACTTCACCCGCTTCATCGCGCTATGGCGGAGCGCCGCGGCGTAGTCTTCCTGCGTCCAGGCGAGCACGTCGCGCACGTCCAGCGTGCCGTCGGGGAAGCGCGATTTCAGGGCAGGATCAATCGACTCAATGGCCTTGCTGTTCCACGGACAGACGTCCTGGCAGCTGTCGCACCCCTACAGCCAATCCCCCATCTGCGCTTGCAGCGCCGGCTCGATCTCCCCGCGATGTTCGATCGTCAAATACGAGATGCACTTGCGAGCATCAAGCTGATACGGCGCGGTGATCGCATGAGTCGGACAGGCATCCAGACACCGGCGACACGTGCCGCACCGGTCAACCGCCGGCTCATCCGCCGGCAGCGGCAGCGTCGTCAATATCTCGCCGAGCAGCAGCCACGAGCCGATCCCCTCGTTAATGACACACGTATTTTTGCCCACCCAACCCACACCCGCGCGAGCCGCCAGATCCTTCTCCATCACCGGCGCAGTATCAACCGCCGCGCGGGTCCGCCCACCCGCCGTCTCGCGCAGCCAATCCGCCAGCGCGTGCAGCCGATCCTTCACCACCTCGTGATAATCCGCCCCCAGCGCGTAGCGCGCAATCCGCCCCCGCACCGACGATTCGCCTGCATCCCCCTCGCCAAGCCGAACATGATAATTCATCCCCACACAAATCACGCTCGCCGCCCCAGCGAAGTAGGCAGCCGGATCCGTGCGCTCGTCGAATCGCGCCGCCAGGTAATGCATCGTCCCCGCCTGTCCATCATCCAGCCACTGCCGCAGATAATCACGATACCGTGAAGGCGACGCAGGCGCAATGCCAACCAGATCGAACCCAAGCTCGCGGGCCCGCCGCTTGATCTCCGAGGCAAGCTGATGAGGGTTGGAAGACAAGTCCTGAGTCCTGAGTGCTACGAATCACGCCCGACGGTCGCGAAAGCGTTGGAGGTATTCTGCTTCATCCAGCGGAGCAACGCCGATATTCAGTGCATTAGTGCCCAGCGTGTTGAGCCGCCGAATCAACTCATTCGCCTGCCCAACCAGCCTAATCACATCCGCCTCCTCCGTCGCCGCGTCCAGCCGCGACCGCAGGTGATCGATCGCCTTGCGCCACCGCACCTCCTCAGGCGTGAAATCATTATTCTTCAGGATGCGCAGCGCCCACCACATCAGCCGAGCGTTCTCCTCAGCCGGCATCGGTTCGAGGTCCAGCAGTTGCCCCGCGCCAGCCAGATTATTGAACTTCCCCTCCTTCATCGCATCTTCGATGCGCTTATCGGCCAGCCGGCGAAGCGCCGATTCAATATCAACATGCTGCAATCCCATAGTGACCGATTATACGAAACGAGACACGCGAAGGTTTAACGCTTAGCTTCTCCCCTGACTCAACATCAAACCTCCATATGCCTCCACCCCCCCCGCTCAAACCGCAACCACCCCAGCAACCCGCGAATAAAAAGCTCCCCCGCCAAAACCACCCACACCGCGATCAATCCCTGGTGAAACACGAACACCACAATCAACACCCCCGCCAGCCGCAGCACGATCGTGCTCAGCAGGTTGATTGCCATCACCGCCACCGTGTCCCCCGCCCCGCGCAGCGCGCCGCTGAAGATCATGCTCGCCGCGAAGCCCGACTGGATAAAGCCCGTAACGAACAAACACCGCGCCGTCAGTTCCGCCACCTCCGGCTGATTCGGCAGCATCCAAGCCGCGAAATGCCGCCCGAACAGGATAAACGCGACGCCGCAAAGCGTCATGATCCCACCGCCCAGAGCGTAAGACAGGTACGCCGCGCGCTTCGCCCGCCGCGCATCCTTCATCCCCAGCGACTGCCCCACCAGCGTCGCCGCCGCCGTCGCAAACGCCCAGCCCGGCAGATAACTAAACGCCTCGATCTTCACCGCGTTCAGATGCGCCGCCGCCGTGATGTTCGAAGTGTCCATCTTGTTGATCACGATCACGATCTTGAACTGCGCCACCCATATCAGCAGCCCCTCGATCCCCGCCGGCACGCCGATGCGGAAGATCCGCTTAAGCGTATGCCAGTGCGGCCGCAGCCGATGCCAGTGCAGCCGCATCCCGCCGCGCCCGCTGATCAACACCGCGAACTGCAGCAACCCGCCAGCCACGTACGCGATCACCGTCCCCGCCGCAATCCCGTTAAACTCCATCCGCGGCAATCCCCACCACCCGTACGTCAACCCGAAGCTGAACGCCATGTTGA